>JBAUGC010000450.1:0-5149 GCA_049679485.1 Xanthobacteraceae bacterium | reverse complement strand
GTGTCATGGCCGGAAAGCGCTGGATCGCCGAGACGCTATTCGACGACCTCGGCTTTCGCATCAGCTATCGCGTCGACAAGCTCATTTACGAGACACGGACCCAACACCAGCATCTGGTGCTGTTCGAGCAGCCGTTCTTCGGCAAGATGCTGATGATCGACGGCGCGACCCAGATTTCGGCCAAGGACGAATTCATCTATCAGGAGATGATGTCGCACGTACCGCTGTTTGCTCACGGCAAGGCGCGCGAAATACTCATCATCGGCGGCGGCGATTGCGGTATTGCCGAAGAGGTCCTCAAACACAAGGCGATCACGCGCGTCACCCAGGTCGAAATCGACGCCACGGTGGTCGAATTCGCAAAAGAGCATTTCCCGGAAATCACCAAGCCGGTGTTTGCCGACCGGCGCTTCGAGAGCGTAATCGACGACGGCGCAAAATACGTCGCGCGAACCGAGCGGCGCTTCGACGTCATTATCGTCGATTCCACCGACCCGCAGGGCCCGGGCAAGATCCTGTTCAGCCAAAAATTCTACCGCGCCTGCAAACGTTGCCTGAACAAGGGGGGCCTGCTGGTGACACAGAATGGGGTGCCGATGCTGCAGCCGCGCGAACTCGCATCCAGCGTCGGAAAACTCCGCCGGCTGTTTAATGACGCCACTTGTTACATCGCCGCGATTCCCACTTATGTCGGCGGTCACATGGCAATGGGTTTTGCCACCGACGACGCGCGCTTGCGGCGGATGCCCGCCGCGACCATCGGCGCGCGCTACCGCAAAGCTGGCAGCTTTGCGACCAAATATTGGACGCCGCAGGTCCATGCCGCAGCCTTCGCGCTGCCGCGCTTCATTGCCGACACGGTCGCGCGGGCGAAGCTGGCAGGATAAGGGCCGGCAAGACGGTTCGGCGGATACTGCCCATCTCGTTGCCGGCCCTTCAGTGGGCAGGAAGTCCGCATTTCACCGGCCGCAAAGATGCTCTATAAGCCTCGCGGATAGTTTAAGTCTTGGGAGGAAATTGCCATGAAGCTCTACATGCACCCTGTTTCGATGACGAGCCGCCCGGTGCGGCTGTTCATCGCCGAGAACAAAATTCCGGTCGAAGAAGTGACGGTCGACCTGTTCACGGGCGAGCACTATCAGCCGCCGTACACGGCGTTGAACCCGAACAACCTCGTCCCGATGATCGAGGATGGCGACCTGCGTTTGACCGAAAGCTCGGCGATCCTCAAATACCTCGCCGACAAGATCGGCTCGCCCGCTTATCCGAAGGACTTAAAACAGCGCGCCAAAGTCAATGAGATGATGGATTGGCTCAACACCAATTTCTATCGCGACTGGGCATACAATCTCGCCTATCCGCAACTGTGCCCCACTCAAAAGCGCCGCAGCGACGAAGCGCAGGCGGCCACCATCGAACTTGGCCAGCAGAACGCGAAGAAGTGGCTGAAGGTCCTTAACGACCATTGGATCGGACCAAAGAAGCAGTATCTGTGCGGCGATCAGATCACGATTGCCGACTATTTCGGCGCCGCGTTGGTGACGCTCGGCGAGGTCATTCGCTGCGATCTGTCGGCCTATCCCAATGTGGAGCGCTGGCTGAACAACATGAAGAAGCTGCCAAGCTGGGCCCCGGTCAATGAAGTTTTCCATGGCCTGGTCGCTTCGGTGAAAGAACAGCCGTTCCACGCAATCTGATCCGTTCAGCACAGACAGAGGACGGACGACAGTCTGCGGATGAAGGGGACGGTATCGTTTCCGTCCTCTTTCATCCCTTCTGCGTCGTCCGATAAACGCCATGCGAATGAGCCGCGACCACATTTTGACCAGTCAGGCGGGCAGCCTGCCGCGCCCGGACGATCTGATCGAAGCCAACCGCGCGCGTGAAGCCGGCGAAACCAGCGACGAGCGCCGTTACCAGGACACGCTGCAAGCCGCCGTGGCCGACGTCGTGCGCCGGCAGAAAGAGATCGGCATCGACGTGCCCGGCGACGGCGAGTTCGGCAAGGCGATGGGGCATAAGGTCAACTACCGGGCGTGGTGGAGCTATTGCTTCAATCGCCTCGGCGGCCTCGATCTGAGCGGGCCAGGCCTGTACGAAGGTGCGCCCAAACGAGCCAACCCCGGCGAAGTCGTACTCACCAGCTTCGCCGACCGGCGGGATCGGACCAAGTTCCTCCCAGTCTACAAGGATGAGGTAACGACCGGACCGGCGATGGCCAAATGGCCCGTGTGTACCGCGCCGGTTTCGTACAAAGGCCAGGAAGCAATCCAAGCCGACATCGCCCATTTCAAAGCCGCGCTGAAAGCGTCTGGCGTCGAAGAGGGCTTTATGACCTCGGTCGCTCCGGCAAGCGCGGCGCGATTCAAGAACGTCTATTACAAGACCGACGAAGAATTCATGTACGCCGTCGGCGAGGCCATGCGCGAGGAATACAAAGCCATCGTCGACGCCGGCTTGATCCTTCAGCTCGACGATCCGGCGATCGCCGAGAATTGGGACATGATCAATCCAGAGCCTTCGGTCGAGGGTTATCAGAAATTCACCATGGTGCGGATCGAGGCGCTCAACCATGCCATCCGCGGCCTGCCTGAGGACCGCATCCGCTTCCATCTGTGTTGGGGCTCGTGGCACGGGCCGCACACCACCGATATTCCGATGCAGGATATTGTCGACGTCATGTTGGCGGTGAAATGCCAAGCCTATTCGTTCGAAGCCGGCAACGTGCGCCATGAGCACGAGTGGACCGTTTGGGAGGACGTCAAACTTCCCGACGGCAAGATCATCCTGCCCGGCGTGGTCAGCCACGCCACCAATGTCGTGGAACACCCCGAGCTTGTCGCCCAGCGCATTCTGCGCTTTACCAAAAGCGTTGGCCGGGAGCGTGTTATTGCCGCAACCGATTGCGGGCTCGGCGGCCGGGTGCATCCGATGATCGCGTGGGCCAAGCTCGAAGCGCTCGCTCAGGGAGCGGCATTAGCGAGCCGCCAGCTGTGGGGCTGAGCGCTCCAGACGCTCGCAGCCCCACACCCCAGTCCGCTTGCTTAGTCACGCTGCAAATTTTTGGGCGCGCATCCAAGCGCTGATCTCGCGCTCGGCCTCGGCCTTGCCGAATCCATACCGTTCCCGAAGCCTCGCTGCCAATTCCTCGCGCCGGCCATTGACGCGCGTGATATCCTCGTCGGTCAGCTTGATCCAGTTATGCCGGAGCTCACCCTTGAAGACGAGCCAGTTGGTTTCGATCTGATCCCAGTTCATCGTCATCTCCGTGCTAACTTTGGACGCGCGACGTGTCCGTTGCGCCGATGGAAGCGCTCAATGTCAGCGGCGCGATGCGGCCTGAATTCGACGATAAGGGGGTGTTTCCGAGATGAATGTTGGCGCCGTTCTGGCGGAATGCGATTGTCAAATTAAAACCCGCTGTCGGGGATCGGAGGCGTTGTCTGGCGCGCAAGCTGGTTGCAAATTGCTAAACGGCATCCGCGAAACATCGGCCTTCGACAAAAACTGCGGCGCACGCCACGTGCGGAATGGCTAACAAACAATCGCCAGGACAATCGGCATGACAATCGCCATGAACGCTCATTCATCCCGGCGCATGCGCTTCCTGCAACCTCTCCTGGCGCTTTCGATCCTGACGCTGCTCACAAACTGCATCGAGTCCACACACCCACTACTCACGGATGCACGGCCGCTGCTCGGCGACCGCTTGCGCTTTCAGCTTTACGCGCTGCGCCAGGGCGCCGCGCACGACCCGATCGTCGCCGCGTTCGTGTGGCGTAATGACCGCTATGCCCTGACCAGCGGCGGCGGAGAGGGCTTCGGAGACATTACAATCCACCGCTTCAAAGGCCGGGATCTGATCGTACAAAGCATACGGCCCGGCCTCCCCGCCGAATACGCCATCGCACGCAAGCTCGCAGACGGCACATACCTGGTCGTTCCGATCGATGAAACCGATGCCGATGAATCGACCCGCAAGGAGTTCTGCAGCAGAGAGAGCGGCGCCTCATGCCGTGTCGCGACTAGTACCCGGAATCAAAGTTGAGTGATACGGCGATTTTTGAACCGGCGCTGGTGGACCTTTTTCTTGGTCCAGGCGAATGGCTCGGCTATCTCGTTGTAGGCGGCGATGAAAGCATCGATGTGCTCCTGCAACTGCTCGACGGCGGTGAAGGAGGCGCCGTTCAGCGATTGGCCCTGCAGGATCGAAAACCATGTTTCGACCTGATTGAGCCACGACGATCGGGTTGGGGTGAAATGGAAATGGACGTTGGGGTGTTTCTTGAGCCAGCGCTCGTTCTTCTTATGGGTGTTGAGATTGTCGAGGATGACGTGAAGCTCGCGATCCGGAAAGGCGGCAACGGCGCAGTTCATGAAGCCGAGGAACTCGACGCGGCGGCGCCGCTTGGAATGCGCCGCGATGATCCTTCCGGTGGCGACTTCGAGCGCTGCGAACAAGGTCGTGGTGCCGTGCCGTTTGTAATCGTGGCTCTGGCCGGTCAAGGCGCGGCCGTTCGGCAGCTTCAAATAGCCTTGCGCCCGTTCCAATGCCTGGATCGAAGGCTTTTCGTCGACACAGAGAACAATGGCCTTGGCGGGCGGATCGACATAAAGGCCGACCACATCGGCTGCCTTGGCCGCGAACGCGGTATCGTTGCTCTCGCACCACGACTTGCGGGCGGCAAGGTCGATATTGTGCTCGCGCAAGAAGCGCCAGACATACTGAACATCAACGTCGCCCAAAGCCTTGGCCAACAGCGGACCCGTCCACCGGGCATAGCCCGCAGCCGGCGGTTTATCCAGAAGCGCCAGAATGCGCCTGTTCGTGGCCTTGCCGTAGATCGGCTTCTTGCCCGCCCGGGGACGATCCGTCAGCCCGTCAAGGCTGTGGTCGGCGAAGCGCCGCCGCCAGTTGCTGACAATGCGCGGTTGAACACCCACTTCCTCGGCGATCGAACGCGTGCTGCGACCCGCAGCCGCCAGCAACACTATGCGCGCCCGCCTTACGTCGCGCTGCGCTGTGGTCGCTGCCCGGCACCGCGCCTCAAGCACCTTCCGTACCTTCGGCTTCAGCCGAACTTCTCTTGCTTTGGGAATCACCCCGATCTTGAATCATGACTCACCTGCAAAGAAAAGTGGGTACTAG
>JBAUGC010000449.1:0-6310 GCA_049679485.1 Xanthobacteraceae bacterium | reverse complement strand
CCGCCGGTTCCACAGTAGGCTCGAGCGCTGCGATCATGGTCTCCAGCCGCCCAATCACATCACGCGAGAACGGCCCGACATGCGCATATAAGGCCATCTGGCCGAGGATCGACCGGATCGAAGTTGGATTGGCTGAAAGGCATTGCATCAGCGTGCGGCGGAACATATCGCGCGGTGCAGGCATGTTGGCGAGAATCCGGCGCGTCACCTCGAGACCGCCATCCCGGCTCTGCGCATACTCGGCGCGCGTTTGCTGCTTGCGGCCGGAATTGTCGAGCAGCGCCGCCAGGCGCTGAAGACGGCCAGCAAACGCGACTGGATCGTAGACGCGCTCCAGGATGCTGACGTAGTCGCCGAGGATCTCCCGCCTCGGCCGTAGCGTCTCGAAGTTGAGCCCCATCGTGCACTGGTCTGCACTTTTGATGTCCTCGCGCTCATGAACCGTATGCAGGCGGCCTTCCTTTTCGAGCCGGCGCGTGAGCTGCGTGTTCGGCAACGCGTAAAGCAGGCCCACCATGCAGACCGGAATCGCTGCTTCCTCGATCAGCTCGACCATTGCGTCCGCCATCGATTGCATCTCGCTGTCGAAGCCGACGATGAAACCCGCGGTCACGAACAGGCCGGCCGCGTAGAGCTTGTGGATACTGTCGGGAATGCTGCGGCGCGTGTTCTGCTTCTTGCGCATCGCAACCAGCGTCGCCGGGTCCGGACTCTCGATGCCGACGAACACCCCGATGAAGTTGGCTTGAGTCATCAGTTTCAGGAATTCGGGATCGTCGGCGAGGTTGAGCGAGGCTTCAGTCGTGAACTCGAACGGGTGGTCGTGCGCTTCCAGCCACTTTGCGAGCTCCGGAAGGAACGCTTTGACGGCCTTCTTGTTGCCGATGAGATTGTCGTCCACGAAGTCGACGTGGCCGCGATACCCCAGGCGGTACAGCTCATCGAGCTCCGCGAGCATCTGTGCGTTGGTCTTGGCGCGTGGCACGCGCCCGTAAAGTTCGATGATGTCGCAGAACTCGCAGGTGAACGGGCAGCCGCGCGAGAACTGCACGCCAATGTGGAGATAGTCGTCGAATTTCAGGAGGTCGAAGCGCGGGATCGGCGTCTTGGTGACGTCGACCTGAAATTTCTCCGCCTCGAAGACGCCTTCACGCGCGCCCGCTTCCCAGGCTTCGACAAATCTGTCGATAACCCCTTCGGCCTCGCCGAGGATTTGAAAGTCCGCGGTCTGATAAAGATGCGGTGACGACGTGACCCCGGGGCCGCCAACGACGACAGGCTTTGCGCACGCGCGACAGAGATCGACGACGTCGAGCATATCGTTCTGCTGCGGCAGCATGCCGCCGGTCAAGACCAGGTCGGCCCATTCAAGGTCTTCGCCCGTTAATTCCTCGGTGTTGCGGTTGACCAGCCGGATCGACCAGGCACGCGGCAACAGCGCCGCGAGCGTGATTATGCCGAGCGGCGGCGCCGGATATTTGGCGCCGAACATTGCCGCGGTTTTTCTGAAATTCCAGAACGTGTCGCCGTCAAACCGGGGATAGATCAAAAGCGCGTTGCAGGCTTTCGCATCTGGCAGGCGCCCTTCCGGGCCGCTTAGACTCATACTCTGCACCCGGAGGCCCCCCGCTCACCCGAGAATCCCGGGTGAACTTCCGCGGCTCGCGGAACAGTGGCTGCTTTCAGGTCACCGCGCAAGACAAACATGTGGCGCTCGGCGCCAGGGCGCACACACGTTTTGCGGGCGCTTAAGGAATTGACCGGACCGAAGTATTCGTCGGCGTCTTAAAGGCAGGCCGGATGCTGCGGTTTTCTTCTGAAACTCGTCTATAACCGGGCAATGGATCAAACATTCGACATTGTAATCCGCCGCGCCCGGCTTCGCGGCCATGGCGACCGGCTCGCGGAGATCGGCATCAAGGACGGCCGCAATGCCGCCATCGGCGAACGTCTCGGCGGCAAAGGCCGGACGGAGATCGACGCCGGCGGCAACCTCGTGACCGAATCATTCGTCAATCCGCACCTGCATCTGTGCAAGGTCTGGACCTTGCCGATGATGGAGGAGGAGGCGCTCAAGTCCTATCAGGGCGCGACGATGGGCAAGGCGATGGCCGGCATCGAGCTCGCCAGCAAGATCAAAGAGAAATACGCGGAGTCTTGGATCGTCGAAAACGCCCGCCGCGCCGTGGCGCTGGCGGCGCTCTACGGCAACCTACACATTCGCGCTTTTGCCGACGTTGATCGCAAGGCGCGTCTCGAGGGCGTTAAGGCGCTTATCCGGGTCCGCGACGAATTCCGCGGCATTGTCGATCTGCAAATCGTCGCGTTCGTCCAGGACGGCATCGTGCGCGAGCCGGGCGCGCTCGCGTTGATGCGGGAGGCCATGGCGCTCGGCGCCGATGTGGTCGGCGGCATTCCGTGGGTCGAGCTTACCGACGCCGATGCCGCAAGCCATGTCAAAGCCTGCTTCGATGTTGCGCAAGAGTTCAACAAGGATGTCTCCATGCTCCTTGACGATGCTGGCGATCCCGGTTTGCGCACGCTCGAAATGATGGCGGTCGAAACCATTGCGCGGGGCTGGCACGGCCGCGCTCTGGCGCATCATTGCCAGGCGATGAGCCTTTATCCGATGCCCTATGTGCAGCGGCTTGCACGGCTGTTGCATGCGGCGCGCATTGCCGTGGTGACCGACCCGCACACCGCGCCGCTGCACGCGCGCGTCAAGGAATTGCTGGCGGACAACGTCGTCGTATGCCTCGGCCAGGACGATATTTCCGACGCCTACTACGCCTTCGGCCGCAACAACATGCTCGAAGTCGCGTTTCTCGCCTCGCATCTGTTATGGATGATGACGCGGCAGGACGTCGAAAAGCTGTACGATATGATCACGGTGGACGCCGCTACGGCAATCAACCTCTCTGGATTCCGGTTGATCGAGGGAGCGGCAGCCAACCTCGTCGTGCTCAACCAACCCGACGTGGTCGAAGCGCTACGCTTTCACGAACCGCCCGCGCATATCATCAGCAGCGGGACCCTGGTCGATCAGGCGCGCATGCGCGCCCTCGCAGCGGTCGCCTAGGGTCAGCGCGGACGCGCGTAGTAGGCCCGGCGTTCTTGATTGTGCCCGATATTGACGGGGGCACGTTCCGCGGTGAAGCCGAAGGCGTTGAGCTTCTCGACGATGGCGGCTTGCGCATAGCGGGTCAGCCCGAGCTGCGAACGCAGCCGCCAGTAATCCGACAACAGCGTGCGCGTCAGCCCCCAGAGCGCAGCAAAGAAAAATCCGTTGGCCTGGCCGAATCGCAGCAGCGTTAAGGCATCGGTTGCCGCCGCGGTCTGCGGTTGGATGACATCGCTGACCACGAGCAGCCCGTCGGATTTCAAAATGCGATGAAACAAAGCGAACAGCATGCCGGCGCCCGTCGGCGTGACGTATTGCACGACCGAGTGCATGACGATGAGGTCGAGCGAATGTTCCGGCAGCCGCGCGATCTCGTGCGGCGCGATCACCCGGATTTTGGGGTTATCCGCAAATCGTTTTTCGAGCCCAGCGCGCACGGTCGCAGCCGCTTCGCACAAAACCAGCTCGCCGCAGGCCTCAGCCACGATGTCGGCGTGCAGCGCCTCGCCTGAGCCGTAATCGAGCACCCGTGCGCCGGGTGCAGGTACCAGTGCCGCGATTTCTTTCGCGATCAGCCGATAGTGCACATCCTTGTGGCGGGCACTGACGTAAATGAAATGTGGATTATCCCAGAACGAAAGCCAGTCAGGGATCATGCCCGCCACAGCGTCATCAGCGGACCTTCGGCTCCGAACACCGGATCAGTTTCGGGCTGCGGCACCTTCCGGATCGAGGCGAGCGCCTCGGTACGATCCGCCTTGCTGCCGCGACAAAGGTTGTATTTGCCGCTCGGCGGATACGCTCCGATAACCACAAGGTCCGGGCTTTGGGTGAGACGTTGATGGCCGGTGCCGGCCGGCAAAATGACGACATCGCCGGTCACGATATCGATCTCCCGGCCCTTATCGCCGCCGAACCGCACCTTGGCGCGGCCACGGGCGACCGCCATCGCCTCGTGGATCATCGAATGATAGTGAACGTACGGGTAAACGCCGTTGCGCCACATATCGCCCCAGCCGTTTTCACTGAAGGTTTTCTCGATGATTTCTTCCGGGTCCGGCGAGCCGACGAGGTCGATTCCCGCCCGATAGAGCACAAACGGCAGGGCCGGATTGTTGGGAATCGTGCCGTCATCCTTGAAAGTGTGGGTGATCGGCGCGGTGCGCTGGATGACGTTCGACATTGCAATTCGTCTCGCCGGCGGGCGGTTCGTACATTCTTACCCGATATGGGGTTGAAATTGTCTAACCTCAAAACCCGTTTCCTGCCGCTCAGCGCTCTTTGAAGGACCGCATCTGGGCGGCAAAACGCTTGAAAAGGCCGTGGCTATCGCGGGGGCCGGGTGAGGCCTCGGGGTGGTATTGAACCGAAAATACCGGCTTGTCCCTGAGCGCCAGCCCGCAATTGGAGCCGTCAAACAGCGAGACGTGGGTTTCCGCGGCCTGCGGCGGCAGCGTCGTACCGTCCACCGCAAAGCCATGGTTCATCGAGGTGATCTCGACCTTGCCGGTCGCCAGATCCTTCACCGGATGGTTCGCGCCATGATGGCCCTGATGCATCTTTACGGTCTTGGCGCCGACCGCGAGGCCCAACATCTGGTGGCCCAGGCAGATGCCGAAGACCGGCTTTTGCTCGATGAGGGTGCGGATCACCGGCACGGCGTATTCGCCGGTGGCAGCCGGATCGCCGGGGCCGTTGGAGAGGAAAATGCCGTCAGGCTTGAGCGCCAGAATATCGGCAGCCGATGTCTGTGCCGGCACCACCGTCACCTTGCAGCTACTGCCGGCCAGCTGGCGCAGGATGTTGCGCTTGATGCCGTAGTCGATGGCGACGACCTGGAATTCCGGCTTCCCCATTTCGCCGTAACCTTCGCCCCAGATCCACGGCGTCTCCTGCCAGGTGAAGCGCTGGCCGGTCGTGACCATCGGCACGAGGTCCATGCCGACCAGCCCCGGCCATTGCCGCGCTTCGCGCTTGAGCGCGTCCAGATCGAACCGGCCGGACGGCTCGTGCGCGATCGCAGCGTTCGGCATGCCGTTCTTGCGAATGAATGCGGTCAGCGCGCGGGTGTCGATGCCGCCAAGCCCGATGACGCCGCGGCTCTTGAGCCAGGCGTCGAGATGGCGCGTGGCGCGGTAATTCGACGGCGCGGTGATGGCGGAGTGCAGAATGACGCCGCGGGCGCCGGGCGTGGCCGCGAGGTTGACGGTCTCGATATCCTCCTCGTTGGTGCCGACATTGCCGATGTGTGGGAAGGTGAAGGTGATGATCTGACCGGCATAGGACGGATCGGTGAGAATTTCCTCGTAACCGGTCATCGCGGTGTTGAAACAGACTTCGCCGACGGCGTGGCCGGTCGCGCCGAAGCCGAAGCCCTCAAGCACGGTGCCGTCGGCGAGCACCAACAGCGCCGTCGGAGCAGGTTCCGACCAGCCGAAAGCGTCTTGTTCGGGTGTCATGAGCGGCCTACATAGCCGCAGGCCCGTGTGGCGTCAAAGAGGTCGGCGTGGATTGGCTTACCGCATTCGGCCTGTTTGCAGTCAGCGCGATGCTGATCTTCTACGCCCTCGAGGATCGCGGGCCTATTTTCATCCTGGCGTTCGCCTGTGCTTGTGCCTTGGGATCGATCTATGGATTTATGCAGGGTGCCTGGCCGTTCGGAGCGGTCGAGGCGGTGTGGGCCGTAATCGCGGTGCGGCGGTGGTGGATGCGGACTTACCGGGTGTCCATGCAACAATGAGGTCCAAAGTGAGGTCAATGTGCTTCGCGACGATATCAACAATGCACTGAAAGACGCGATGAAGGCCGGCGATAAGCGCCGGGTTTCAACGCTGCGTCTGATCAATGCCGAAATATTAAAGCGCGAGACCAGTGCCGCGGAGCGGCTCACGCTCACGGATGCCGAGATTCTCGACGTCATGGGCAAAATGATCAAGCAGCGCCAGGAATCGCTCGACATTTACGAGAAGGCGGGACGTGCCGAACTCGCCGCCCAGGAGCGCGAGGAAATCGAGATCATCGCGGCGTATCTGCCCAAGCAATTGTCGGACATCGAAGCCGGCGAGGCGATCTCCTCCCTGATCAAGGAACTGGAGGCGGCGACGCTGAAGGACATGGGCCGCACCATGTCGGCCCTCAAGGAGCGTTTTTCCGGGCAGATGGATTTCGGCAAGGCGAGCGCAATGGTGA
>JBAUGC010000448.1:0-11692 GCA_049679485.1 Xanthobacteraceae bacterium | reverse complement strand
CCTTTCGGACGCTGGTCGGTAATCATGCGACCCTCGATGATGTAATAGACAGTCTCGGCGATGTTGGTGGCATGATCGCCGATACGCTCGATGTCCTTCGCACAAAACATAAGATGCATGCAGAACGTAATGTTACGCGGGTCTTCCATCATGTAGGTCAAGAGCTCGCGGAACAGCGCTGTGCACAGCGCGTCGACTTCTTCGTCGCCGTTCCACACCGCGAGCGCGGTTTGCAGATCGCGGCTGGCGTAGGCATCGAGCACCTGTTTCAGCAACGTCAGCACCAGCGAGGCCATGTGCTCCACGCCGCGGATAAGCCGTTGCGGGTGGAGGTCGAGATCAAGCGCCACGACCCGTTTGGCTACGTGCTTGGCGTGATCGCCGATCCGTTCAAGATCGTTGCAGACGCGCATGGCGCCGACGATCTCGCGCAGATCGACGGCCATCGGCTGCCGCCGGGCAATCGTGAGGATCGCCTTTTCCTCGATGTCATGTTGCATCGCGTCGATGGTGGGGTCAGTCGTAATGACGCGTTCCGCGAGATCGGTATCGCGGTCCGTCAATGCCTGAAGAGCGTCGGCGATCTGGCGTTCGGCGAGCCCGCCCATCTCGGCGACCTTACGGGTGATCTCTTGCAGATCGGTGTCAAACGCCTTGGCGGTGTGGTCAACTCGAGGGCTGATGTCGGTCATGTCGATCACCCGAAGCGGCCGGTTATGTAGTCTTGGGTGCGCTGATCCTGCGGCGCCGTGAACATCTTGCTGGTAGAATCGAATTCGACCAGTTCCCCCAGATACATGAAGGCGGTGAATTCGGACACGCGCGCAGCCTGCTGCATGTTGTGAGTGACGATGACGATGGTATAATCGTCCGTCAACTCGTCGATCAGCTCCTCGATCTTGGCCGTCGAGATCGGATCGAGCGCCGAGCAGGGCTCATCGAACAGGATGACTTCGGGCCGCACGGCGACGGTGCGCGCGATGCACAGCCGCTGCTGCTGGCCGCCGGACAGGCTTAGTCCGTTGGTGCCAAGCTTGTCTTTGACTTCCTCCCAGAGCGCGGCGCGCCGCAACGATGTTTCCACCCGCCCGTCGAGCTCGGATTTGGGCAGCCGTTCATACAGCCTGATGCCGAAGGCGATGTTCTCATAAATCGTCATCGGAAATGGCGTCGGCTTCTGAAACACCATGCCGATGCGCGCCCGCAGCAAATTGAGATCCTGCTTCGGCGACAGAATATTCGTGCCGTCGAACATGACGTCGCCGGTCGCGCGCTGGTTCGGATAGAGGTCGTACATGCGATTGAGCACGCGCAACAAGGTCGACTTGCCGCAGCCCGAGGGGCCGATGAAGGCAGTGACTTTGCGCTCATAAAGCGGGAGGGTGATCGCTTTGAGGGCTCTGTTGTCGCCGTAGAAGAAATCGAGATCGCGGATCGTAACTTTTTCGGCGAGGCCCGATCGATCGGTCGGCGCGGCAGAAACGGAGGGAACGGCGACTGAAGTAACGCTCATGACTGTCTATCCGATGCGACAAGGCTACGGGCCGTTATGCTCAGCGCCAGAACTGCCAAGGTAATGATGAGAGCGCCGGTCCAGGCCAGCGATTGCCAGTCCTTATATGGACTGAGCGCGAATTGGAAGATCACCACCGGCAGGCTCGCGATTGGCGCGTTGAGGTTCGTGCTCCAGAACTGATCGTTGAGCGAGGTGAAAAGCAGGGGCGCGGTCTCGCCGCTGATGCGGGCGACCGCCAGCAGTACGCCCGTCACCATGCCGGCGCGCGCGGCGCGGTAGCAGATCCGCACGATCGTGAGCGAGCGCGGCAGGCCGATCGAGGTCGCTGCCTCGCGCAGCGCGTTAGGAACGAGCGTCAGCATGTCCTCGGTCGTGCGCACCACCACCGGTATGACCAGCACGGCGAGGGCAACGCCGCCTGCCAGGCCGGAAAAATGGCCCATCGGTGCGACCATGACTTCGTAGATGAACAACCCGACCACGATAGACGGCGCGCTGAGCAGAATATCGTTGATGAAGCGCACCACGCTGGTGAGGCGGTCATAGCGGCCATATTCGGCCATATAGGTGCCGGCGAGGACGCCGATTGGGGTGCCGATCGCGACCGCCAGGGCGGTAAGCATCAAACTTCCAACGATGGGATTGAGCAAACCGCCGCTCGCACCGGGCGGTGGCGTCATTTGTGTGAAGACGCCGACCGATAACCCGCTAAAGCCATGCCATAGCAGTGATCCCAGGATGAGCGCCAGCCAGCCAAGCCCCATCGCGGTCGCCGCCAGTGCCAGCACTCTTGCAATCACATTGGTGCGATGGCGGGCGGCGTAGCGAGCGGACATGGGTATATCCGACATGGTGTCACCCGATCCGGCGCTCGATCCGCATCAGCATGTAACGCGCTGCGGCGAGGACGATGAAGGTGATGACGAATAGGATAAGGCCAAGCGCGATCAGCGCTGACGTGTAGAGGTCGCCGACCGCTTCGGTGAACTCGTTGGCGATGGTAGCGGAGATGGTGGTGGCGGGCGCCAGCAAGGAGGGCGAGATCTTGTGCGCGTTGCCGATGACGAAGGTCACCGCCATGGTCTCGCCCAGCGCCCGGCCGAGGCCGAGCATCACTCCGCCGATAACCCCAACTCTGGCGTAGGGCAGCACGACGTAGCGCACCACCTCCCAGGTGGTGCAGCCGACCCCATATGCCGCCTCCTTAAGCACCGGAGGAACCGCCTCGAACACATCGCGCGAGATCGAAGTCACGAATGGCAGCACCATGATGGCGAGGATCAGTCCCGCGGTCAGCATGCCGATGCCGTAGGGTGGCCCGGAAAACAGCGGCGCGATCGCCGGCACGTTGCCGAGCGTGTTGATCAGGAACGGCTGCAAGGTTTCTTGGAGGAATGGAGCGAAGACGAAAAGGCCCCAAATTCCGTAGATGATGCTGGGGATGCCGGCAAGAAGCTCAATGGCGATGCCGATCGGCCGCCGCAGCCATGGCGGGCACAGTTCGGTGAGGAAGAACGCGATCATCAATCCCACCGGGACCGCAATCAGCATGGCAATGAATGAGGTGACGAGCGTCCCGTAGATCGGCGCGAGCGCACCGAAATTTTCGGTAACTGGATTCCATCGCTCGCTCACCAGGAAGCCAAAGCCGAAAGCACGGAGCGCCGGCAGCGAGCCAGCGATCAATGAAACGATAACGCCGCTCAGGAGCAACAAGACGCCGATAGCCGCAACGCGCGTGAGGTGGCGGAAGGCGACATCGCCGAGACGCAGCCGGTCGAGCGCTTTGGCGCGCGTCATCGCCTCAACGGCCACGGCCGCTCCTTCCTGCAACGCTATGTCAACCACGGATTACCTCCGGGCAGAATCTGCGGAGGCGCTCCTTCAACCGCACCTGGAGCGCCCCACTCAAACGATCTACCGGCCGCCGCACAAGCGTGCGGCAGACCGGCCAGTGGATAAAGGACAAGGCACCTTGCAAGTCTGCGCGGCGCCTTGCCGGTTTTACGTCGGACCTAATGCGCCATAGCGCTCGTGTGGAGCGGCTTGCCGCTGGAGTCCTTGATTTCGCTGGCCCAAGCTTTCTCGATTTCACCGACAACTTTCTTCGGCATCGGTACGTAATCGAGTTCCTCGGCCATCTTGTCCCCCTTGTCATAGGCCCAGGCAAAGAACTTAAGCGCCTCGGCTGTAGCCACCGGGTCGGCCGGCTGTTTAGGGACGAGGATAAAAGTCGCCGCCGTCATCGGCCACGAAGTGGCACCGGGCTGATTGGCCAAAATGACCCCGTAGCCCGGCACCGAATTCCAGTCGGCGTTGGCGGCAGCTGCCTGGAAAGCGTCGGCGGTGGGCGCGACGGTCTTGCCGTCCTTGTTCACCATGTCGGTGTAGACCAGCTTGTTCTGCAGTGCGTAGGCGTACTCGACATATCCGATCGAGCCCTTCGTCTGAGCCACATTGTTGGAAACGCCCTCATTACCTTTAGCGCCGATGCCAACCGGCCACTCGACTGACGTAGCGGAGCCGACCTGCGATTTCCAATCCGGGCTGACCTGCGCAAGATAGTAAGTGAAATTAAAGGTGGTGCCGGATCCGTCGGACCGGTGAACAACAGCGATCGCCTGGCTCGGCAGCTTGGCGTTTGGGTTCAACTTCTTGATCGCCGGATCATCCCAGCTCTTTACTTTGCCGAGGAAGATCTGTGCGAGGGTCGGACCGTCGATGACGAGTTCGCCCGGTTTCATCCCTTCGATGTTCACAACCGAGACGATGCCGCCCATCACCATCGGAAATTGCACCAGGCCAAACTTGTCGAGATCCCCGCCCTTGAGCGGCGCATCAGTTGCGCCGAAGGTCACCGTCTTTGCTTCGATTTGTTTGATACCGCCGCCCGAACCGATCGATTGATAATTAAGCCCGACGCCGGTCTCTTTCTTGTAGGTATCGGCCCACTTGGCATAAACCGGATACGGGAACGTCGCACCGGCGCCGGAAATCTCGACGGCGGCTGCGGGTAGCACCGTCGCGGCCACAAAGCCGGCAACTGCAATGGCTGTGAGATGTTTCACTGAAGCTCTCCTGTCAGCGGATTTTGGGCGACGCAGGCCGTTGACCCACGCCGGCCTCGGTCCCGTTCGGGACCTTTTCGCTTTGGTTTGACGTCTTCGGCAACGCGCTGCGGCGAGGAAATGTCCATTCCCAACAGAACCGCAGCAGCGGATTGCTTACGCTGACCACGTCAAGGTTCTATGAGGCCAACATGACAATTAGATGACAGTCGAACCGATTGATCTATCAAGCGATTTGTTCGGCCGGCAGAGTGACCCTAGTGGGCAGCTGGATAGTGAAAGTGGCGCCCGCACCGAGTGTACTGTCGATCGATAACCGGCCGCGATGGCGGTTGAGGATATGTTTGACCAACGCCAGACCGAGCCCAGTGCCCCCTTGGGCGCGGCTTTCTGTGACATCGACACGATAAAAGCGCTCGGTCAGCCGCGGCAAATGCTCAGGCGCGATGCCCGGCCCGTAATCGCGCACCGCAACTTGTGCTTCCGGCTCGCCGTCCGCGGATTCATGCGGGGTGATGGTAATGTCGACGCGTTTGCCGGCAGCGCCGTATTTGAGCGCATTCTCCACCAGGTTCTCGAACACGCGGACCAGCTCGTCGCGGTCGCCGGGGACTGTCATGGCGCGCGCGGCCTCGATGTGGACGGTTACACCCCGGTCGCGCGCCAGCAGTTCGAGGCCGTCGACGACCTGGCGGACGATCGGCACCAAATCGACCGGCGAATCGGGACGGCGATGGGCGTTGAGCTCGATCCGCGATAGCGACAACAGGTCGTCGATGAGCCGCGCCATGCGGCGCGCCTGCTCTTGCATGATGGCGAGAAAGCGTTCTCGCGCCTTGGCATCGTCGCGCGCCGAGCCTTGCAGAGTTTCGATGAATCCGGAAAGCGCCGCAAGCGGCGTGCGCAGCTCGTGGCTGGCATTGGCGACGAAATCGGCCCGCATCTCCTCGACACGCCGCAATGGCGTGAGGTCGTGGAAAGTCATCAACACCAGATCAGGCCGACTCGGGTTCGGCTGCCGCTTGACCGGCACCACAATGGTCTCGAACCAGCGGTCAAGCGGCACCCGCTCGGAATATTCGACACGCTGCTCTTCCCCTGTGGCGTAGGCCCTGCCGATCGCCTCGATCAGTTCAGGCATCCGCAGCGCGAGCGAAACCGGCTCGCCTTGCCGGAGAGCAGGCGCCAGGGACCGCGCCTGCTCGTTAAGTGTGAGCACGCGCCCATTGCGGTCGAGCGCAATCACCGGATCAGGCAAGCCGGCAACAACAGCCTGGAGCGGATCGCCGGCACGCTCGGACACCGCGACAGGGCGCGCCAGGGGGCTCGTTTCCTGACCAGCGCGCAGCGCAACGAAAGCAGCAGCAGCCACGATGATGAAACCGGTGACCGCGTAGCCGATCGTAAGCGCGTTGAGGATCGTCAATGCCGCGAACACCGCCGCCGCGGTGATGATCATCAGGCGCAGCCGGCGCCATCCTCCCCGTTGCAGCGCTACACGATCGTCATTCAGGCTCATCGAAACCGCCCCGCGCAGCCGCCCGGCTGCCAGACGGATCAAGTTACATCCGATTTTTCCTGCACCAGCCCTGCGACCGAGTGCATCGACGCTGTGACCGGTGGCGCGAGCCGCCGCACAGCACGACCCAGCAGGGCTTCACGCCCTCCGAGGATCAAAAGCGAGACCATGAATGGAATGATATAATAGAGCAAACGAAACAGCAGGAGACCGGCAAGCAGGTCTTCTTTGTCGAATTGCCAGAGCGCCACCATCATGGTCGCATCAAAGACGCCGAGGCCGCCCGGCGCGTGGCTGGCAAAACCCAGGAGAGTGGCGGCAACGAAAATGACCGCCACCTGGATGAAGCCGAGATGCGGCTCGTCGGGAACCAGCCAGTACATCGCCATCGCACAGCATCCGAGATCGAGAATTCCGATTCCGATCTGCACGAGTGTCAGCGGTCCCCCAGGGAGCGTCACCTGCCAACCGTCGCGGCCAATGACGCGCGGTTTTACCCAAACCCACGTCACGTAGGCGGTCAGCACCGCAAGCGCGGCAAGCGCCAGGACGCGATTGAGCCAGATCGGCAGTTGATCGATGTCGCTGGCTTGTTGTGGCGCATGCAGAACCCCGAGCCCCAGCACGGTAGCGTTGCCAAGCCAGAAGGTCAGGCCAGCGACAAAACAGATCTTGGTAACTTCGATGACGCTTAGACCCCAGGACGAATAGATGCGGTAGCGCACCGCGCCGCCCGAGAAGACGCTGGCGCCGACATTGTGTCCGACCGCGTAGCTCGTGAAGCTGGCAAGCGCGGCGATGCGATACGGTATCTCGGATCGGCCGATCGTACGGAGCGCAAACAGATCGTAGAGGGTCAGCGTCAGATAGCCGGCGGCGACGAACAAGCCGGCAATGCCCAGCGTCCGCCAATCGGTTGCCTCAAGCGCATCAACGAGTTCGTCGACGTCGATATGTCGTAAGATCCGATAGAGCACGACGGCGGCGACAATAACGATGATGAGGCTGAGCGCTATGCCTATTCGACTGAAGCTGACCTTTCCGTTGAAGAGGTGCGCTGAGGCGCGCAATCTCGTCAGCATCCCGCGCTCCAGACCGGCTGTTCGTGCATCAATCGACCGTTCGTCCTGCCCACCCAGCGCAAGCCGCTTCCAACTAGCAGATGTAGGGTCCGTGCGCGAGTACGGGACGCAGCGGTTTTGGGCGCGCTGTTTGGCCACACCCGGGGAAGGCGAATAGCGAATGGAGAATAGCGAATCGATGAACCACTTCCTCACGCGTCGTTCGCCGCCCGCCGTTTTTGCTCATGACGTCATCACCATTTGCCTCTGCGTCATGGCGACTTTGGGACAGCGCCCATCCGGCGGATGGCACTGCGTTTTTTGGAGTTGACGAACCAAGCAGTCCCCGCTTGGTACTGGCGTACTGCTGCAAGGAGAAATGCCGAATGACCAGAACCAAGCCGCCGTTTCGCGCCGACGTCGTCGGCAGCCTGTTGCGCACCGCACCGCTGAAAGAAGCACGCGCGAAACGGGAAAAGGGCGAGCTCAGCGCGGCTCAACTCAAAGAGGTCGAAGACCGCGAGATCGAGAAGATCATCAAAAAGCAGGAGGAGGTCGGGCTCAAAGTCACGACCGACGGCGAGTTCCGCCGCTCGTGGTGGCACTTCGATTTTTTTGGCATGCTCGACGGCGTGGAAATCTACGAGGTGGATCACAGCCTCCCGTTCCAGGGCGTACAGACCAGGCACAGCAGGCCACGCATCAACGGCAAGCTTGGCTTTTCCAAGCATCCGATGCTGGAGCATTTCAAGTTCCTCAAGGAGCATACCCGCGTCACGCCGAAAATGTGCATCCCGAGCCCGGCGATTCTGCATTTCCGGCTGGAGCCGGACGCCATCCTCACCAAAGAATATGCCGACCGCGACGCCATCTTCGATGATCTGGCGAAAACCTATCGCCAGGCGATCCGCGCGTTCTACGATGCGGGTTGTCGTTATCTGCAGTTCGACGATACGGCCTGGGCCTATTTGTGTTCGCAGGCTGAGTTGAAGCGGGCGCGCGAGCGCGGGCTTAACGCCGATCGCCTGGCGAAAGATTACGCGCGCGTGATCAACCAGGCGCTGGAAGGCAAGCCGGCCGACATGGTGGTCACGACCCATGTGTGCCGCGGCAATTTTCGCTCGACCTGGATTTCCGAAGGCGGCTACGAGCCGATTGCCGAGATCATGCTTGGCGAACTGAAATACGACGGCTATTTCCTCGAATACGACAGTGCGCGCGCCGGCGGCTTCGAGCCGCTGCGGTTTTTGCCAAAAGGCAACAAGATCGTCGTGCTCGGTCTGGTCACCACCAAGAGCGGCGAGCTGGAAAACAAACAGGCCGTCAAGCAGCGCATCGAGGAAGCGACCAAATATGTCGCGCTCGATCAGCTCTGCCTGTCGCCGCAATGCGGCTTCGCTTCGACCGAGGAAGGCAACGTGCTGGCCGAAGATCAGCAATGGGCGAAGCTTCGGATGGTGGTCGAACTGGCCGCCGAGGTGTGGCGCTGAGCCGCGACGCGCGACGGCGTTGGCGAGGGATTTTCCTAGGAATTTAAGCCGACGCCGGCGCCGTTAACCAAACCACATCCGAAATCGTGGGATCGGTCACACACCGACGATGACAAAACGGTTGCGGTGAAGTAATACTTAATGAAGGCAGTTAGCCTTTGAAAAGTTGCGGGGAAAGGGGCCTCAGATGTCGTCCACGGAACACACTATGCCAGACGCGAACCGGCTCTACATCGGCGAAGGCGTCACCATCAAAGGCGAGATTTCAGTGCCCGATACCCTGGTGGTGTGCGGCAGCCTCGAAGGCGACGTCTCTGTGGGCAATCTGGTGGTCGGCGAAACCGGCACGATCAAGGGCAGAATTACCGTTGCCGAGAACGCCGAAATTTCCGGCAAGGTGTTCGAAAAGCTCGAAGTGAAATGCTTGTTGATCCTGCGCTCGACCGGCCGGGTCGATGGCAACATCAGTTACGGCCTCCTGCAGATCGAACAAGGCGCCAGCATCGCGGGCGGACTTTCCTCCACCGAGTACCGGCCGGAACAGAAGCCCGCCAAGGTCGATCTCTATCCGAGGCAGGATCAGAAGACCGGCAACAAAGCGGATACTTCCCGGCCTTCGAAACAGCCTGGCCTGACCGCTTTGGAGCCGCTGCCTACTCCGACTGCGCCGCCGAATAGTTGAGCCGCGAATTTCGCTGAATGTCTGCAGGTCCGATTTCCGGGCCTGCGCGGACACCCCCCGCAGCACCCAGGTTCATCGCGCCGGCTCGGCGATGAGCCGGCGCGCGCTTATCCGCTTGTGTACGTGCACCATCAGCCCCATGGCGAACAGCGGCGTGGCAAGATTGACGATCGGGATCGAGACGAACGCTGCAATCAAGAGCCCGCCCATATAGACCGTCGCGCCATTGCGCTTGCGCAACGCCTTGGCTTCATCGGGCGGGCAAAAGCGCATGGCGGCGAGTTCGAAGTATTCGCGGCCGAGCAGCCAAGCGGTAGCAAGAAAGAAGATCACGGCGCCGGCTCCGGCAAATAACAAAAACGCTATCGCACAAAGGTAGACCACAATGGCAAGCAGCGCTGTTTTGCCGCCTTCAAGAATCGCGCGCTGCAGCGGCAAGGCAACGCCGGGCGGATCCTGCGGATAAGACGCGCGCTCCACCTCGGCGGCGATCTCGTCGCCAAAGAAGCTCGCGACAAACGCGGTCACCGCCGGCATCAGCAACACACTGCCGGCAATGATGCCCAACGCGGCTGCGACCGAGAGCAGCCAGGCAATCGCGTTCACCGGCAGGTGCGCCGACGAACCAAGACCGCTCTGCACCCACGCGCTGAGAGCCCCGACCAGCCAGATGATCGCCCAGTCGAGCCCGACGGCGATAACAATGATCAGCGCGAGCGCCAGCGCGATCGATTTCCACAGCACCGCGCGCAACGGTGGCGAAACCATCTGGCTGAGCGCCTTGGCGGCGTCATTGAGCATGAACTCCTCCACACTGCCGCGCAGACGTAGAGGGCGCGTCTCACAAGCTCAAGTGGCCTTAAGTCGCTTTCAGGCCGCCATCACCGGGGTCTTCTCGCCCGTGGCGGCTGCCGGCGGAACAGGTGGAGCCTGCACTTCGCCGATCAGCTGGGGAAGTTTGGCAGCGTCGGGCTCGTCTGCTTGTGGCAGATCCGCCCACGGCAGGGCCTTGTAATTGAAGCCTCTGGCTATGGTCGGTTTCACCACGTTGAAATAGGGCGAAATGTCGAAATCGCGCGGGCAATAAAGCGAGGAATGACGAATCTCCAGAATCTGCTCCAGGGCTTGCCGGCTGCGGGTCAGCCTGATCTTCGGCAGGATCGGATAATGCACGGCGCGAAACGCTTCCGCGATCAGCGCCGAACAGATCAGCCGCGACGGATCGCCTGAACCAAGCGCAATCAATCGGCGACGCCAGCGCTGCGGCACCGGAAGCGGAAACAAATAACGCATCAGGTCGACGATATTCTTCAGATCGTAGGCAAAACCGATCCGGGCAATGGCGTAGGCGCATACCGAGGTGCAGTCTTCCTCGGTAAGGCCGACCGGCCGGCAAATGCGGGTGTGAAAGCGAAAATATTTCGAGAGCGGCGCCGACACCACGCCCTCGCCGGCATTGGCCTCGATGAGCACGTGCGGTTCGCTGTCTTCCGCGACACATCCGGCGATTGGACCGACATATAAAGCCGAATGCGACCAGGTCGATTGGGTCAGATATTTGATGACGCCAGAGATGTGATTGTTGCCTTCGACCAGCAGCACGTCGCCGGGTTCCAGCGATTGGCGCAACGCGTCCGGATCGCTCGGCGTGAACGGCTCATAACCGTGTACCGGCCGATCCAGATAGCGGACGATGACCCGCCCGATTCCATCGAGCATCCAGCTCACGGGGCCTCCCAGCGTGGCGCGCCTTGGTCGCGGCGTTCTTTGGCAGCATTTTATTCGGAAGGCCCTTGCAATTTAGTTCACACCAAGCGGGCATGCTTGATGAAGTCTCTACGTTTGCGGACGTCACGCCGTTCGGGCACTCTCGCTACACGACTGAAAGCATCTGGAAACCATGCCGCGACTGAGCCGCCGCTCGTTCCTCGCTACCTCCGCAGCCACGCTTGCATCACCGGCGGTTTCAGCGCCCACACCGGCTGCCGTCGATTTCGACGTCGTGATTGTCGGGGCGGGCGCCGCGGGCATCGCCGCGGCGCGCCGGATCGTCGCCACTGGACGAAAGTTCGTATTGCTCGAAGCTGCCGGGCATGTCGGCGGCCGCTGCATCACCGAAACCCGCAGTTTCGGCGTTCCCTACGACCGCGGCGCCCACTGGATCCACACGCCCGACCTCAATCCGGTGACAAAGCTGCCGCCGCACCGCGGCATTGACCTTTATCCCGCGCCGCCGAGCCAAAAGGTGCGCGTCGGCCGGCGTTATGCCCGCGAGGGCGAGCTTGAGGATTTTTTAGCCATACAAGCGAGAGCCAACCGCGCCATCGCCGACGCCGCACGCAAGGGCGATATCGCG
>JBAUGC010000447.1:0-28444 GCA_049679485.1 Xanthobacteraceae bacterium | reverse complement strand
GTTCCGAACAATCCACGCGGTCGAATGATGATGATGGCGAGCAACAGCCCCCAGACAACCATCTGGACCGAGTCGCCGCCGAACAGATAAATCGAGAGCGTCTCGATCAGTCCGATGATCAGGCCGCCGGCAATCGCTCCCCAAATCGAGCCGATGCCGCCAAGCACCATGGCGGCGATCGCCTTGGTGCCGACATTGTCGCCCATGAACGGCGATACGCTGCCGTAATTGACCGTGAACAGGGCGCCGGCAACGCCAGCCAGGAGGCCGGTCAGGACGAAAACGACGGGCACGACTTTGTCCACTTCAACGCCGAGGAGGGAGGCGGTGTCAGGGCTCTCGGCGATCGTACGGAGCGCGCGGCCTGTCTTGGTGTGCTTCAAAATGAAACTCAAAGCGGCCACGACCGCGATGGCAAGTACGCAACTCGCAATCTGCGGCGCGCCGATAACGAGGCCGGCAACGTGGATGTCGGCCTTGAACGGAACGGCGAAACGCTGCGCTTCTGAGCCCAGGGAAATCAATACCAGGTGTTCGAAGATAAGCAGAAAGCCTAACGATGAAACCAGGGGAATGGCGTGTTCCGTCGCGTCGCCGTGCTTCATCTTGAGGTAGCGGAAGGTGAATCGTTCGACCAGCAATGACGCCACGACCGCTACGGCGACGCCCGCGCCAAGCGCGGCAAGCCACGCCCAGCCGCCGGCGAATTTGACATAGCCATTGCTCATTAATCCCCACGCCACCATTCCAGTCAGCATGAACAGGCTGGGTATCGTGAAATTGAGAAAATTGAGAACGCCGATCGTGAGCGTAAACGCGACTGCAACGGTCATATAGATCGAACCAAGCAAAAGCCCGGACACGATCTGCCGCGCAACGATAAATCCTCCGAGGACGATGCTGGCGACAACAGCAAGTATGATCAGAGCGCCGATTATGGTCGGCGTTTGCACAGTTGCACGCGATCTCGCGATCGACGAGCCAAAGGTCATGACGGCAGATGCGCCTGCAGGGGAATGTGCGTCGCATGTTGTTCGCGATAGCACGCCGCGACTTCTTCTCTGGTTGCCCACCACACTCCGTCAAATTCCTTGGCGTAAGCGAGAAATTTGCGAAGGATTCCGGCGCGGTGCGGGACGCCAATCACGTGCGGATGCAGCCCGACATTCATCATCATGCCGGTACGTTCGCCTTCGGCGTAGAGTACATTGAACTGCTCCTTCATGCAGTCAAGGACCGCCTCGTTGGTCAAGCCGCGTCGCAGCAGAAGGGTAAAATCATTGATCTCGATGGAGTAGGGCACACCCACGATCGGACCTTTGGGAGTTTCGATCATGTACGGCTGATCGTCATTCATCAGATCACACCAGAACTTCAATCCATTTTCGACCAGGATCGTTGGGGTATTGGTTGTGCCGCGCAATGACGATGACAGCCAGCCCCGCGGTTTGCGGCCGGTCACGCGCTCGTAGACCTTGAGCGTTTCCTCGATGACGCGTCTTTCTTCGTCCGGCTTGTGTTGCAGATGGCAAAGCAGTTCGCCCTGTTCGTAATTGTGCGGAATAAGCTCGAAGCCGCGTTCGAGCGCTCCGTCGATGATCTCGCGCCGCTCGAGTGCGGTCTTGGCGTTGAGCGTGCAACTTGCGCGCACGCCGGCCTCGACGAATGCATCGTACAGGCGCCAGATCCCCATGCGCTGGCCGTATTCGCGCCAGGAAAAATTGGGAAAATCCGGAATATTTCCCGGCAACATGTCCGGCAGTATCGCCGGCCCTCCGGCATAATAGGGGGCCGGCGATTCCTTCAGCAAATCCCAATATTCGAGATTGACCGTGACGATGAGCGCCAATCGCTTCCCCTGCGGCCATCGCAATGGGCCCCGCATGGGAAACGGCACGAAAGGATAACGCATCGACATGCCTTTCCGGAAATTGCGCCTATGGATCGCTTGCCCGACGTGACAAAGCCCGCCATCTTTGTCCGGACAACTCAATGATGACCGGCCCGTCGCCTGAGTCAAGGAATGCTATGCCCAATAAAGTGAGCCAAAGTGTCATCATCGTCGGCGCCGGACCGGTAGGTCTGGTCACAGCGATGCTCCTGGTTGAGCAGGGAATTCCGATTGTCCTGATCGAGGCCTGCAATGAGCTGCCGCACGATCTGCGGGCTTCAACGTTTCATCCTCCGACCCTCGACATGCTCGAGCGGTTCGGCGTGGTTGAGGGAATGATCGAGCAGGGCTTGATCTGCCCGACTTGGCAATTCCGCGACCGTAAGCACGGCGTTGTAGCCACGTTCGAGCTCTCACGCCTCAAGGGCGACACTAATCATCCGTATCGGGTGCAATGCGAGCAGTGGCGTCTTGGCGAAATGATGTATGCGCAGCTCAAGACCCATCCGCTGGCCACTGTTCGTCTCGGTACTTCGGCTACCGCTGCACGGCAGACCGCGGACGGCGTCGAGGTCGATGTTTCGCGCGCAGATAGCAGTATCGAGACAATAGCCGGCTCGTTCGTCGTCGGCGCCGATGGCATCGGCAGCGTCGTGCGCAAGGCCATGGGTGTCGACTTCGACGGCATCACAATTCCCGAGATATTTTTGACCCTATCCACCACCTACGATTTTAGCGAGGCGATGCCGGACATCGCCAACATAGCCTACCTTTCTGATCCGGATGAATGGTTTGTGCTGATCCGCACCGTGCGGGTATGGCGCGCGTTATTTCCGGTCGATGCGTCACTGACCGATGCCGACGTGACATCGGCCGAACGTGCGCAGCACTTGCTGCAAGGCGCTGTTCCGCGCGGCGAGCCATACGAGGTGAGTCACCGTACGGCCTATCGTGTGCATGAGAGGGTGGCATCGACCTACGTAAACGGGCGCCTGTTGATCGCCGGTGACGCCGCACACGTGAACAACCCGCTCGGCGGCATGGGGCTAAACGGCGGCATCCACGATGCATTTAATTTGAGCCGCACACTCACCGAGGTGATCCGCGGGGCTCCGCTCGCTATACTGGAGCGCTACAGCCGACAGCGCCGGAAAGTCGCGCTCGACGTGGTGCAAAAGACCGCACTGCGCAACCGTTCAATTCTCAACACCAGGGAACCGTCTGCGCGGCAGGCGTACTATGACGATCTCCGCAGAATCGTGGCTGATCCCGCCGAGCACCGCGATTATGTCATGCGTACGTCCATGATTCAGTCGATGCGCGATTCCGAGACGATCGCGTGAGTTCGGTCCGCGTTAGTTGTCGATAATTGGCACGAAGCCGCCGTTCTTTTCCTCAACGTGCATGCTCGTTCCGCGCAAGTGCGCGGGCATCAATCGCAAGCCTTCGCCCACGGCGCGTTCCAGCAGCATCCGGCGCGTTTGTACCGCCTGAGCGGGGTCGAAGCAGAAAGCGCTTGACCACTCCGGATGAAACACCTGGACCGGGCTGTGAATGGCGTCGCCGCAGAATATCAGCCGTGATTGTGCGTCGGCAGCGAGATCGAGACCGATCTGGCCGGGCGAATGGCCCGTCAGGTCGATGATCTTTGCACCGTCGACGATCTCATCTCCGATGCTGACCGTTTTGACAAGGCCAGCCTCGATTACGGGCAAGACACTATCCTGATAGCTGCCGTGATTGGCCTGCGGAGATTGGGCGGCGTCTTGTGCGCGCTGATCGATTTCGCGCTGCGTCATGACATAGCGTGCGTTCGGAAAGGTCGGCATCCACCGTCCCGATTGCAGCCGCGTGTTCCAACCCAAATGGTCGGCATGCAGATGAGTGCACATAACGATATCGATGTTTTCCGGCGCACAGCCCGCCGCCGCGAGATTGGCGAGATACTTTGTGCCGGTGCGGAGGTTCCACTCTGACCGCAAAGGCCGCGATTTGTGTTCGCCGACGCAGGCATCGATCAAAATCGTTTTGCCCGCAAAGCGAACAAGGTAACTTTGGATGACCAGCAAAATCTTGCCGGTCGCAAAGTCGACGTGCCGTTCGGCGAGCACCTGCGTAGCACCATCGAGTTGCGCGAGCGTCGCGTTCGGAAAAATGTTCGCGATTGGAATTGCAAACGGATCGAGATCGATTACACGATGAACGGTGGTCTTGCCTAGTGTAAGCGCCGCGTTTGTGGTCATCAGAGAATCTCAAAATTCCGCCAGTAGCCGGCCGAAGCCTTCCATCCGGTCGTCGATATTGTTGGCGCGAAGCGCATGCCAGTAGGTTGCCGTGTTGATCGCAACAATCGGTTTGCCGAGCCACATTTCCGCGGCAGCCGCGAGCCGCACCATCGAAAGGTTGGTGCCCACCTGCACGATAGCATCGACGTCGTCGCCGTCGAGCTTCATAAGCGCATTCCGCAGAGTTTCCGTGGTCTGCTCGGCAATCTGAATCCACGACCGACATTGCAGGCAGATGTCGCGCACCACTTCAAACCCCATGTCGGTGAAGTAGCGGATAACCTCGATGTTCATGACCGGCCAGTACGGGGAAAGGATACCGATCCGGTGCACACCGCCATAGCGGCGCAGCGCCGCCGCGCTAGCGTGACTGCCAATGCTGATCTTGACTCCCGAGGCGTCTTCCACTTGCCGGGTGAATGTATCGGCGCCTTTGGCCCCGTTGATGAATGTCACGGCAGACATGCCCATGACGAGATAATGTGGTGCGCATGTCATGACGCTGCGAACCGCGTCGAGCACGTTCCCGGCAATTACCTCGGTCGCGGCCCTGAAGCTGTCGTTGCTGACGGCGTCCGCGTTCGGCGTAAAGATCCGGCTGTAATGATTGGTCACGCCGACGGGGCGCATGGCGTCGAAGTCGGGCTGTACGATCGTGTTAGTCGATGGTCCGAGGACCCCGAACTTGCGCCGCCAGCCCAGGACGTCGGTCATCACTTCAACCTCCCTCTATCGCGGGCCCCGGTTGGGATGCCCACCGACATTCTCTCTGTACACATTCGGGCTATAGTCCGGCAATATGTCCGGACAAATCGTTTGGGCAACGGGTGGATCCGCGGCAGGGGAGTGTGGCGGCATGACCATGGAACAGCCGCGCTACATGCAGATCTTGAATGTTCTCAGTCAGCGGGTGGAAACCGGACGGTACCCTCTTGAAGAGCGTTTGCCGACTGAAAGCGAACTCTGCGACGAATTTGCCGCGAGCCGCTTCACGGTACGCGAAGCGCTGCGGCGCCTGGTCGACCATGGGATGGTCCGGCGGCGCCAAGGTGCCGGCAGCATTGTCGTCGCGGCGAGTCCGAAGGCGCGGTACGTCCACTCGCTGTCTTCGCTAGCGGATCTTTCGCAGTTCGCGCTCGACACCCATTATGACTTGATCTCGAGTTCACCGACCAAACTGCCGGCTGGAGTTGCGGCGCAGATCGGCGGAAAAGCCGGGTCGCGATGGTGGCTCCTCACGGGACTTCGCCGGGCCGAACTGCGTGGCAGTGTCATCTGCTACATGCATACTTACCTACCGGAGCGGTTGTCCCGCTACGTGCGGGAACTGGCCGACTGCGTTGGCCCGTTCCACGCGCATCTGGCCAAACGCACCGGAGAGGACATCGTCGAAATCGAACAGGATTTGCATGGCGAACCAATGGGCAAGGATGTGGCCAGCAATCTCGGGCAGAAACCAGGTACGATCAGCGTGTGTGCGCTGCGCCGCTACATGACTCGCAAGGGAACGCTGGTCGCTTCCTATAACTGGCACGTGGCCCAAGACTTCCACTACCGGATGAAATTGTCCCGAGACGGATGATGGGCGTGGAGCGTCGAGTTTCGATCCGGCTTCAAAGCGTCCTCTAATGTCGCTACAGTAGAGTGTATGCATTCAGACAGGCGGTTAACCGCTCATGATAATTCAAACTGCACCGGTCGGCTCGCCGCGACTGGCGATTATGATGTACGAGCACACCGCATTATGCGGACAGTTTGCCCGTGTATTTGGCAATGATGAGTTCGAAGCGCTGTCGCCGTTCGGCCCTATGGTCTATGTGATTGCCCATCACGACGCCGGCTGGGTCGAGTTCGATCGTGATCCGATCATCGACGAGAAGACAGGTCTCCCCTACAACCTCATCGAAACGCCGGCAGAGTACATTACCGTAACCAGCAAGCAGTCGCCGGATTTCAACGAGCGGCAGAATCCGTTCTGCGGCCTGATATCGAGCATGCACAGCTGGGGCCTCTATAACGGCCGTTATGGTCTTTCCAAACACGTACTGATCAAGCAATTTCCCGAGAAAGAACGGCCAGTCGCCGAACGTATGCTCGATGGCGAGCTCGCGCGGCAGAAGCGGCTGAAAGCCGAGGTCGCGAAGGATCCCAGTCTCTCAGACCGGCTCGACGAAAAGAAACTGTTCCAGAATTACAAGCAGCTGCAGTTCATCGATACGCTTGCCCTTTATTTCAACAGGATTCATCCCGGCGAACGCGGTGTGCAAACTTTCGAACACGTGCCACGCAATGCCGACGAAGACGCTTCGGTGACAATCAGCCCGCGAGAGGCGGGGGTCTACGCGATGTCGCCGTTCCCGTTCGCGTCGAATGGCGAGTTTGCTTTCGCCGGACGTCGCGTCAGTCCGCGCGAGCGAAGCGCCAATGGCAGTTGGCGCGAAGTATTGCGAACAAGTGCTACCGAGTGGGAGTGCTTCCGGCTCGTTCCGGCTTAGGAGACGCGCAGCGCCGCCCGGCATCCGTCAACGCTGATAAGTCTCATCAAACTTGGCAATGGCGCCAAATCCCATCAATTCGCTGAACTCGCTGAACTTGTACAGCGGGATGTTGCTGCCGACGCTTGAGCCGTTCTCTTTCAGGTGGCGATAGACGCCGCGCAACACCTCGCCCGCGGCGAGAAAGCCAAACGCCGGGAAGATCGCGAGGGAATAACCGATTTCTTCCAGCGTTTTCTTGTCTACAACAGGTGTGCGTCCACCTTCGACCATGTTCGCCATCAGCGGCTTGTCGAAGCTTCGTCCGATCGTTCGCATTTCCTCGAGGCTTTCGGGGCTTTCGACGAACAGAATATCGGCGCCAGCCTTGGAATATGCTTCCGCGCGGCGCAACGCCTCGTCGAGGCCGAGCGTCGTGCGTGAATCGGTGCGCGCTATGATCAGAAAGTCGCTGGTTTCCCGGCTGCCGACCGCGACCCTGATCTTGTCGACCATGTCCTCGATCGGCACCACCCTGCGGCCGAGCATATGGCCGCACTTCTTGGGAAACTCCTGATCCTCGAGCTGAATGGCGACCGCGCCGGCAGCCTCGTAGCCTCGTACCGAGTACTGAACATTGAGCAGTCCGCCATAGCCGGTATCGCCGTCGGCGATGAGCGGCGTTTTGGTTCCTTTGGCGATGACAGCGACGCGTCCGACCATGTCGCTGTAGGTCGCGATGCCGGCGTCGGGAAGTCCCAAATGTGACGCCACAGTCCCGTAGCCGGTCATGTAGAGCGCTTCAAAGCCGATCTGATCGGCGATCTTGGCTGAAATTCCATCGAACACACCGGGAGCAACCAGGAGTTCTTTTCTGGCGAGCCGCGCACGCAGATTTGGCCGCTGTAGTTCGGTCATTCTAGTTCTCCCTCATCCGCCGGACACACAGCCGGCGCCAAATCGCTGTCGAGTGTGCTATGCGACGGAAATTGTGTACAGTTCCTTTGCGACGGAGGTCATCAACATGAGCATGTCGGCGCGGCATGATCGATAAGGAGGCGCTTGCAAAGCTCATGGCCGCAAGCGGCGTCAGCGTCAACGCGGACGACGTGGACGCGGTGTCCGGCTCGCTGGAACGCATCCAAAGCGCGGCGGCGACCCTGCTGCAACTGCGATCCTTCGACGAAACCGACGAACATTTCTATCGCCTGCTGGAGGGCGACGCCGCGAATGGGGCCGGTTGGTGAACGATCCCACGGCGCTGACGTTACGCGAAGCTGCAACGGCGATTGCGCAGGGGCGATTGCGGGCCGAGGCGATGGTTGAAGCCTGTCTCGACCGTATCGAACGATTGCAGCCGGCGCTGAATTGCTTCATACGCGTGACTGCAGATGCCGCCCGGGCAAAGGCGCGGGAGGCGGATCTGGCGGTCAAAGCAGGCCGCTCGCTCGGTCCGCTGCACGGCGTACCGCTCGCGCATAAGGACATGTTTTATCGCGCCGGCGAAGTCTGCACCTGCGGCTCGAAAATCCGCATGGACTTTATCCCCGACCACACCGCCACAGTACTTTCGAAACTCGACGGCGCCGGCGCTATCGAACTCGGGCGGCTGAACATGGCCGAATTCGCCATGGGCCCGACCGGGCACAACGATCATTTTGGCCGCTGCCGCAACCCGTGGAACAGCGATCACATTACTGGCGGTTCGTCATCAGGCTCCGGCGCGGCTGTGGCCGCGGGCCTCGCATTCGGTGCGCTTGGCTCGGACACCGGGGGATCGGTCAGATTGCCGGCCGCGGCATGTGGCATCGTCGGCATCAAGCCCACGCTCGGTCGCGTCAGCCGGTATGGAACGATGCCGCTATCGCACTCGCTCGATTGCATCGGCGTGCTGGCGCGCAACGCCGGCGACTGTGCGCGCTTATTGGGTGTGATCGCCGGAGCCGATACCAGCGACGGCATGTCCAGCCGGAGCCCGGTGCCGGACTATGAGCGCGGCCTCGATGACGCCGCAAGCACGGGCTCTCTCGCCAGCGTTACGATCGGCGTTCCCGATCGCTACTATTTCGATGGAGTAGATCACGAAGTTGCCGAATTGCTTGCGGCAAGCCGTGTGGTCCTGGAGAAGCGTGGCGCAAAAATCATCGACGTGCCGATCGGCGATCATGGCGCGATCAATGATTTCTCCAACGCCATCCTCTGGCCGGAGGCCGCGGGTTTGCACCTGGAATGGTTGCGGAAGCGTCCGCAAGACTACGCGCCGCAAACGAGAGCGCGGCTACTGGTCGGCTTGGGAGTGCCCGCGACCCTCTACGTAGAAGCCGTGCGGGGGCGCGCGCGACTGCTCGAGGAATTGTTGCGCGAGACATTTTCCAAATGCGACGTGCTGCACATCCCGGTTTTGAAGCGATCGGTGCCGACAGCAGCAGAAACGGATGTCGGCGGCTCGGCCGCGATGGCGCAGGTGCTTGGTCAGATTGTCGCTAATACTCGTCCGTTCAACGTCCTTGGGCTGCCGGGCCTGTCTGTGCCGATCGGCTTTACTCGGAATCGACTGCCGCAAGCCATGCAGCTCGTCGCGCGGCCGTTCCGCGAAGATTTGCTGTTTCGTGTTGGCGCGGCCTACGAGGCCGCATCGGGCGGTCACACCGAGCGACCGCCGCTTTAGTCGCTTCGATCTGTCAAATTAGCGGGCATTGTTCGTGCCTCGCGTCGCGTGGACAAAAGGAATCATAAATCATGCCGTCACTCGCCGATTTTGTGAGCGACATTGTCAATAGCCGCGTCAGGGTGATCGATTTGACCCACACGCTGTCGCCGGAATTCCCGACCATTGTCTTGCCGCCGCAATTCGGTCAGTGCGCACCAATCCGGATAGAGGAAATCTCCCGCTACGACGAGCGTGGCGCCAATCACTACTGGAACAATTTCAGTTGCGGCGAGCATTCAGGCACGCATTTCGACGCGCCGATCCACTGGATCTCGGGAAAAGACCTGCCGAACAATTCGGTCGACACCATCGAGGTGACAAATTTCATCGCTGCAGCCTGCGTGATCGATTGTTCCCGCGAAGCCGCAGGCGATGAGGACTTTCTCCTCACTGTCCCGCGGATTGAAGAGTGGGAGCGGGCGCACGGCCGCATTCCGCCTCGAAATTGGGTCTTATTCCGCACTGATTGGGGCAAGCGCCGTCAGGGTGCCGCTTTCGCCAATCGCCGCGATGACGGCCCGCACACTCCGGGACCGTCACCGGAGGCGGTGCGCTTTCTGGTCGATCAACGTGACGCGCATGGTTTTGGCGTGGAGACGATCAACACCGATGCCGGGCAGTCACGCAAGTTCACGCCGCCCAATCCAGCCCACTTCTATATGCACGGCAAGGGCCGATTCGGTCTGCAATGTCTATGCAATCTCGACCAGCTGCCGCCGACCGGCGCGGTCATTATTGCGGCACCGCTCAAAATCAAAACCGGTTCGGGAAGTCCCTTGCGCGTCCTGGCGCTGGTGCAGAGCTGACGGCCTTCAATCCTTGTGGAAGACGTTAAGCTGGGGAGGTGCGCCCTCTAATCCCAATTCCGCCCAGCGCTGGCGGACGCGATCGTAGGTTTGTTGGCGCAGCAGCGTCGAGCGTGGAAACTCCTTGATGTAACGGTGCTGCTTGCAGGCGTTGATCAGCACTTTCGAGCCATAGGGCCGTGCTTCGGGCGGATATTGACTGGGGTCGAGCCCGGTTGACCAGGTGTTGCGCAGGATATCCAGGTCGTCGCTCGGGTTGCAGCGGGTGCTCAACGCCCACATGACTTGATCGAAGTCGGTCGGATCGACATCCTCGTCGACCGCGATAATCCACTTTGTATAGTAGCTCGCCGCAGGACATTGCGCCGTCAACGCCAATACCTGCGCCGCATGTCCCGCGTATTGTTGCTTCAGCGACACAATGACCATACCCCAGCCCGAAGCTGCCGCCGGGTGCGAATAGGCAGCTACCACTCCTGGGACGCCAATCCGCTGGAGGTCGTCAAGAATTCGCGCCGAGCGCATGATCGCGTAATAGGCGCCGATCTCGCACGCCGGATAGGTTGCCATGAGGGCGGCGGTGATGATCGGTGATTTCCGGCTGTGCACGGCTTTAACTTCGATGACGGGCTGTCGGCCGCGAACGTTGCCGTAGTAACCGGTGAATTCACCAAGCGGGCCCTCCATCTCGGTATCGCCGGCGTGCAGTACGCCTTCGATGACTAGTTCCGCGTGCGCGGGAACGGGCAGGCTCACATACTCGGCTTCCGTCAGCTCGATCGGCCGGCCCATGATGCCGCCGGCGACGTCGAGCTCTGATTCATCGGCGCTGAACACCTGCGCGCCGACCATGAACAGGACGGGGTCGATGCCGTACGCGGCGACGACTTCGCATGGTTTGCCCTGGGCCCACCAGGCATCGCGGTCGAGACGACCGTGCTTGCCGGGCGAGCAATAAAGACCGATGCGGTCGGGACCATGCAGCATCTGGCGGTAGACTCCGACATTGATGCGCCCCGTTTCCGGCGAGCGGGTGAAAGTGATATCGCCGGTGCCGATGTAGCGGCCGCCGTCTCCTGGCCAGAATTTCGGGCTTGGATACGCGGTAACGTCGATATCGGAACCCTTCAGCACGGTCTCATTGACCGGAGCGGCACCTTTCGGAATGAAGGTCGGTCCCAGGCGCCGTTTCATCAGATCGCGCGAAGCGAAAATCATTTCCAGGGTGCTGAGCTTCGGGTCGAGCCCAACCGCAATGGCGTAACGTTCTTTGCTGGCGCCGAGCATATTGCTCAGAACCCGCGCGTCGCTACGATTGCCGATAAGATTGTTGAACATCAACGCCGGCGCAGCCGGCATCCGCGCGACCATGAAGGTTATTGCGGCAAGTTCTTCGTCGGGATCGACCGACGCATCGATCTGCTTGATCTGGCCGGCCGCTTCCACCAGCTGCAACCAGCCGCGCAGGTCACTCCAGCCGACCGGCTTGATGCTTTCCGCGCTGGCGAGAGCGGCGCTGTGGCCAAAAGCGACTTCTTCCATGTCAAAACTCGCGGCTGGGGATCATCGTCCGGATGGACGGAACATCTGAGGACTATTAGGAAGCCGGCGAGACGTGTCAACGCTATTGCTTTCGGGGCATAGTGCAAATCTCCATTTAATGTTGAGCGAATTTTATAAGACTAAAAAGGCTGGAAATGGCGACCTGGCAAATCGGCAGCGTTAGTGTGACGCGGGTTGGCGAACTACTGGGGTTCACCAGCCTTCCGCCGGAACAATTCCTGGTCGGGTTTGATCGCGATGTGCTCGAAATGCATCGGCACTGGCTCATCCCAAACCACTACTCGCCCGAGCACGACCGGTTGATCACCAGCGTGCATTCGTGGCTCATCCGCACCGAACGGCACACCATCCTGCTCGATTGCTGTGCCGGTAATCATAAAAATCGCCCCGGCGCACCGCGATTTCATCAGCTCGAAACGCCGTATCTGGAGCGCCTTCGCGAAGCCGGTGCGGCGCCGGAGAACATCGATATCGTACTCTGCACGCACCTGCACACGGACCATGTCGGCTGGAACACGATGCTGCGGGACGGCCGCTGGGTGCCGACTTTTCCGAATGCGAAATATTTATTTTCGCGCACTGAGAACAAATGGGGTGACCCTCGTCGCAATCCCGCGGCTGACGCGGACCCGCAACGCACATACTCTTATCGCGACAGCGTGCTTCCGGTGATCGAGGCCGGCCAAGTGGAACTAGTCGATGGTCCGCATGCGATCGGGGATTCGATGCTGATCGAGCCGGCGCCGGGACACACGCCGGGACACGTGATGCTCAAGCTCCACGATAGACGCAAGAGCGCGGTTTTTTGCGGCGACGCCATTCATCATCCGCTGCAGGTTTACGCGCCGCAGTGGAATTCGGGCTTTTGCGAGCTGCCGGCGGAAGCGCGGGTGACTCGTCGGCGGTTGTTGGAGCATTGCGCCGAGGAGCGTGCTTTGCTGTTCCCGATCCATTTCGGTGCTCCGCATGTCGCTGCCATCGATAGCGCCGGGGACGCCTTCTCGCTACGTTTTGTTGGCGGCTCTGACTCGTAAAGCCGACGGGAAAGATCAATTGCGCTGCTGCTGCGTATAGCCGTAATGCCACGCAAGCACGCGATTTTCGATGGCGACGAATAGTCGGTTCAGCGCGTAGCCGACGACGGCTAGCGTCAGCACGCCGGCAAACATTTCACGAATCTGGAAGCCACGCTGCGCGCTCAGGATGAAATAGCCGATGCCGCTTGATGCAGCCACCATCTCGCTGATCACCATGACGATGAGCGCAACGGCAAGGCTGACGCGCATGCCCGTGAAAATGTACGGCGATGCTGCCGGCAGCACGATTTGCCAGATGAGCTTTCGGCCGGTAACGCCGAATGTGCGAGCGGTCTGGAGCTGAATCGGGTCGACGCTTCGGACGCCGCTATAGGTGTTGATCAAGACCGGAAACAGCGACGCGAATGCGATCATGAAAATCTTCATTTCGTTGTCAATGCCAAGAAAGAGGATCACGATCGGAAGGTAGGCCGGGCTCGGAATCGGTCGAAGCACCTCGGTGATCGGCTCGAGAAGATTATAGAAAAAACGGAAATAACCCATGAGCAGGCCGAGGAAAACGCCGAGCAGTACGCCGATAAAGTAACCGGCAAACATCCGCCAAAGGCTGTCGCCAAGCTCGCGGGGCAACTCGCCCGAAATCATTAGGCGCCACCACGCGGCGAGAATTTCGCTCATGCGCGGAAAGCTCAGCGACGGCATCCTGCCTGTCGCCGCGGCCGCTTCCCAAAGGAGCAGCAGGACCACGATCAGAGCGACGCCGAGCCAGCGGGTATCCCATGGCGGCGTGCGTCGGCGCGCGGGCTTTTCTTCAACTGCGGGGAGTGCGGGTGTATCCGACACGGCACTATCCGTCATGCGACGTTTCCAGCGACGAGCCCTTCGTCGGCGAAAAGCTGTGCGAGCAACCGGGCGCGGTAGTCGAGATATTGGGGCAACGCTCGAGTGGCGATCTGGTCGCGCGGATTCGGTAGATCGATCGCCAAATCGGCGGCGACCGTGCCGGGTGCGCGGGTGAGCGCTACAACGCGGGTCGAGAGATAAACGCCTTCATCTACATCGTGCGTGACGAAAATGACAGTGAGGCCGAGTTCGCGCCACAGACCGCGCAATAGCTCCTGCAGTCCGGCGCGCGTCAACGCGTCCACAGCGCTGAACGGTTCGTCCATCAAAAGCACCTTCGGCCGGCAGGCGAGCGCTCTGGCAATGGCCACGCGCTGCTGCATGCCCCCTGAGAGTTGCCAAGGATAGTGATGCTCGAAGCCGGTTAGCTTCACTAGCCGGATTATTTCCTGCGCGCGCGTGTCGATCTCCGCGCGGGAAAGTGTTTCCCGGCTTTCCAAGCCGAAAGTGACATTGCGTTCCACTGTTTTCCACGGAAACAGCGACCGCGTGTATTGCTGAAACACATAGAGCGCGCCGGGCGGCGGACCTTCGACCTTATGATCATCGAAGAAAACCGCGCCTGACGTGGCATCGATCAGGCCGGCGATAATCTGCAACAGCGTGGATTTGCCGCATCCGGACGGACCGACAATGGACACAAAGCTACCCTTCGCGATCGTAAGGTCAACGCCATTGAGCGCAACGGTGGTCTGTCCCGCTGCACCAAATATCTTACGTACGCCACAGACGCGCAGAAACAGCCGCGAGGCGTCGGTCATCGACCGCTCAAGGTAGCTTTAGAACCCGGCTGGTAACGTCGATCGGCTTCTGCAGCATCCCGTATTTCTGCATCAGCTCCATCGTGCGGTTCATTCCGGCGACGTTCACTGCGGTTCCGAGTTCCGGCAGTAGGACCTTATCCTTGAAGGCCGGATTTAGCTTGGTGTAGGCGGCGTTGACCTCGCGCGCTGCAGCGTCGTTGGCTTTGACGAACTCGGCGCCTTTGATCACCGCTCGCGCGAACTTGACCGCGGTGTCGTGATTTTTCTCTACCCAGGAGGCCAGCGCCAGATATTGCGTAATGTCCGTTTTTGGCGCGGTTTCAACATAGGTCCAGCTGATAATCTCTGTCTTGCCTGTCGCCATCAACGCTGAGCGGAATGGTTCAACCTGGACGACGGCGTCGATCTGGCCGTTCAACAGCGGATCGTTCATCTGCGGGAACGGTACCTCGGTGAATCTGACCTTGCTGTGATCCACGCCGTGCAACTCCAGCGCCGCGACCGCATGCAACCAGGCGGTGCTGTTGATGACATTGACCGCAATGCGTTTGCCCTCGAGATCTTTGACCGATTTCACGTCGCCCTTGCGCACAATGAGCGCGGTCGTGGTATCGGGTGGCGCGCCGCGTACGACCGCAGCCGGGGCAAGCACAATGGCATCGAGACCCTGTCCGATCGCCTGCAAGGTCGCGACCGTATTGCTGATGGCGATGTCGATGCGTCCGGATTGCAAAACCGGCAGCGCCATGGCGCCACTTTGAAATTTCGTGATCTCGATTTCGAGGCCCTCGGCTTTGAAAAATCCCTCCTTATCAGCGACGACGGCTGCCAGAGATTCCGAGAACGGCAGTAAACCAATCCTCAGCTTGGTCTGTGCCGTCGCGCCAATTGGCATTGCGAAAACGCTGGACAGGACGAGCAACGCGCTTACCGCGCGGCCTACGGCACTCATGACAAACCTCTGTTTAACTACGAATTGAAAACTACTGGGCGCTTTCGGGATCGTCAACGTAACTATTCTTGCCGCTAACCGCCTTAGACTGTGTCCGCGTCAAAAAGGCGTATGATAGGTTTGCGGTTGACGGGCGCGGAACTGAAAAATAACGTTCGAACTTCTTCGCTAGCTGAAGTAATTCTGGCCGCGATTGCCAAGGAGATAACATCGATGTTGAGCCACTGGAGCGCGGGTCGCCTTGTTTTACTGGCGTTCACATTAGCAGCGATGTCTGTGTCTCAGGCGAACGCCGAGGTGGCAATCGGAGTGCTTGTTCCATCCTCAGGGAAGGGCGCGTCATATGGGCAGCAGCAGCAGAACGCGATCAAGATGTTCACGGAGAAATATCCCGACGCCGGCGCTGCCGGAAAAATGAAACTCGTTATATATGACACCCGCGGCGACAATGCTGAAGCGATCAATCTAACCCGCAAGCTCATCGACTCGGACCAGGTTGACGCAATCGTCGGTCCGCAGTTCAGCGCAGAAGCCGAAGTCGCATTCCCGCTTGCGGTCCGCGGCGAGACTCCAATGATCACGCCGATGGCGGCAAAGGCGGGCATTGCTTCCGCAAACCGCCCGTGGGCGTTTCGCTTCGCGCTGACCACGCAAAATGTCTATCGACCGCTACTTGATGCGTGGTTGAAGAAGCAAGCGAAGCCGATCAAGACCGTTGTCATTTTCATGGACTCCAAAGATGCGGTTTCGAGTTTCGACGGCAAGTCGATCTTTCCGGCTCTCTTGAAGGAGCGCGGCGTCGAGGTTCTCGATACGGTGTCGTTCCAGACCGGCGATATCGACTATTCGGCGCAGGTCACGCGGGCCAAGGCCCTTAATCCCGACGGTATCGTCGTGTCGGCGCTGTACAACGAGGCAGCGCACGCTGTGAGTGAAATACGCAAGCAAGGCATGACCCAGCCGATCGTAGGCGGCGTCGGCATAGATGACCCGCGCTTCATGCAAATCGGTGGTTCGGCGACCGAGGGTGTTTACGCCGCGTTCGATTTTTTCACCGGGAATCCCAAACCAAGTGTGGCCGCTTGGGTGGCGGAATACGTCAAGCAATTTAACGCCAAGCCGAGCAACGCCGCCGGCGAAATGTACGACACTCTTTATCTGATGCGCGAATGCATCAAGACAACGGGTGTGACCGGCAATAACGTCAAAAGCGACCGCGTAAAGCTGCGTGATTGCTGGGCCAATATGAAGAACCGGGAAGCGCCCCTGACCGGAGAAACAACGATCGACAAGGACGGCGACGGGACCCGCATCCCCACCGTGCTTGAAGTCCGTAACGGCAATTTCGTCCTGGCCCAATAAGCAAAGGGGCCCCGCTGTGTGCGTGGCTGTGCCTGGCTTTCCAATGGTTGGCACCGGCAGCAATGAAGACCGTTAAGGATCAAAAGCGATGCTGAGGCACGAAGATAATATGGCGCTCACGCAGGTCGGTCCGGGCACGCCCATGGGCCGCTTCATGCGTCGTTACTGGCTGCCGGCAGCAAAGCTGGAACAGATCGCTGACGCGGGCGGCGCTCCGGCGCGCGTGAAATTACTGGGCGAGTCGCTCGTGGCGTTCCGCGATCCGGCCGGCAAGCCTGGCCTGATTGGCGAGTTTTGTCCCCACCGTGGCGCTTCGCTGGCCTACGGCCGCAACGAGGAAGGCGGGCTGCGCTGTCTCTATCACGGCTGGAAAATGGGTTGCAGCGGATACGTCCTCGAGTCACCGCCTGAGCCGCCCGCTCGAACTTTCGCCCAGAAGCTGGCGCATGTCTCCTACCCGGTTCGCGAGGCGGGCGGGCTTCTCTGGACCTGTATGGGGCCGAGCGAGCTCGAGCCGCCGTTCCCGCGATTTCCGTGGCTGGGTCTTCCCGCGGACCATCTCCTGGTAGTCAAGATGCACCAGGCGACGAATTATTTGCAAGGCGTTGAGGGCGACCTCGATCCGGCACATCCCAACTATCTGCACCGTGACTTTGCCGCCGACGAGGATGAAAGCTGGGCCGGCGCCGGTTGGCAATCCATCTCCGCGCTGATGGCGGACAGCTCACCAGTCATCGAGTGCGAGGAGACCCCTTATCTGATGCGCATCGGGGCGATCCGCAAAAGCAAAGATGCCAACGTGCAGTTTGTTCGATCATACGAATGGATCGCGCCGTTCTATTGCTATATTCCGGCGGGTCCGCATGAGTCGTTTCTGTTCAAAGCATGGCACCCGATCGACGACTTCAACTGCTACACTTTCTATATCCATTTCGACCCGCGGCGGCCGCTTGACGTCGAGGCGATCTATGCGAACTGGGGTCATCGGGCCTCGCCGCCCGACTACATGACCGAGCACAATCTGGCGAACATGCACCTGCAGGATCGAGATCGCATGAAGCACGGAAATTTCTCCGGCATATTGGGAGCGTCAATCCAGGATCGCGCCATGCAGGAGGGTATGGGGCCGGTCGTCGACCGCAGCAAAGAGCATCTCGGCACCAGCGACAAGGCCGTCATTTTCTATCGCCGGCTGCTGTTGCGGAAGCTTCAGGAAATGGATGAAGGCAAGCCGTTGCCGGCGCACGACCCCTCGCTCGATTACAAGCAGCGCGCCTGCTCGTTCAACGTCCCGACCGCCCGCCCGTGGCAGGAGGTTGTCAAGTGGCAGGAAGAGCACGAGCGGGAACATCCGCTTCTGGCCGCGGAGTAGCGCCGCCGCGCGGCAATGCCTGCGAATTGCCGCCGGGACTGGAGCGGGGGAATGGAAGAATTGCTGCTGGACGGGTCGCTCGGCTCCATTCATCGGGCGATCGGCGCCAAATCGATTTCAGTAAGTGAAATTGCCAAGTGGTACCTGGCCCGCATCGAGTCGCTTGATCGGTCCGGCCCTCGCCTGAATGCCATCCGCGCGATTGCGCCCGATGCGCTCGAAGTGGCGCGGCAGCTTGACGATGAGGTTGCGTCCGGTCGGATTCGCGGACCGTTGCACGGCATCCCGATCCTTCTGAAGGACAACATTCTGACTGGCGACGGCATGACGGCGGCCGCTGGCGCTGCTGCGCTTGGCGGATTTAAACCCGTTAGTGATGCCACGCTGGTGCGCCGGCTTCGCCAGGCCGGTGCGCTGATCTTGGGTAAAACCAACCTCACCGAATTTGCCGACTACGTCTCAGACGTCATGCCGTCGGGCTTCAGTGGCGCCGGCGGCATGGTCAAGAACCCGCACGGCGTTTCCAACTACGGCCGCGGTCTTGGCTCCAGCGTCGGATCGGCGGCGGCGGTCGCCGCGTCGTTGGCGCCGATAGCAATTGGCAGCGAAACACAAAACTCGATTCAAACGCCTGCGAGCGTGTCGTCCGTTTTCGGATTCAAGCCGACTGTCGGGATGGTGAGCCGCGCTGGGGTGGTTCCCTTGGTTCCCAGCCAGGATTCACCCGGCCCGCTTGGGCGCTCGGTGCAAGATTTGGCGCTGCTCATATCGATTATTGGCGGTGCAGACCCGCGTGACACCCTAAGCGTAACCGTTGCTTTGGACCGCCCCGATGGATTGCGCCAACGAGACGCGAAGAGCATTCGCCTGGGTGTACCGCGCCGATGCATTGCCGACCGCCCCGATCTGGAAAGTGTCATGCCGCGGTTCGAAGCCACCCTCCGGGACCTCGGGCAACACGGCGTTACCCTGTTTGATCCATGTGACCTACCGGCTGCCGAACAGCTTCAGGATGTGCGTTCATCGGTGTTCCGTACCGAGTTCAAAGTGGCGCTCAACGCCTTCCTCGACCAAAACGGCAATCCCTGCGGAATTGGCTCGATTGATCAGCTCATTTTGTGGAATGAGCAACATCCAGAGAAAATACCCTACGGGCAATCGCTTTTGATCGCGGCCGCCGGGACGGTTGGGTTGGATGACCCGCGGTACCGGGCCGATCGCAAGCGCGACATCGCACTCAGCCGTCAAGCCGGCATCGACGCGGCGTTGGATTTTTCCGGCGCTGATGCATTGATTGCCCCAATGAGCGCCGCCGCCAAATGCACGGGCAAGGCAGGCGCACCGGTGCTGGCCATTCCGGTTGGACTGGATTCCAAAGGCGCGCCCTTCGGCGTGACCCTGTTCGCTTCACCGGGCAGCGACGCGGCTCTGCTCGAGATCGGTGCCTCGGTGGCAGCTATTATTGGACAGCAGGTAGCGCCAAAGCTTTAGATTATCTGAGGCCGAATTAGCTCAAGCGCCAAGCGGCAGTTGCCGCAAATAAAAGTCCGCAATTTCTCCTGTCGTCGCGATCCAAACATCGGTGCGCCTGTGTGCGTCGGCGAGAACATCCTCAAGATAGCCGATACGATGCGGATGGCCGATCAGCCATGGATGAAGGGCGAGAACGAGATGCCGGCCGCTAGCGGCACCTTCCGCAAGCAGTTGATCGAGCGCCTCGGCAACTGCCTGCCGCCAGCGGGCCAAGCTGATCCGCCGGTGATAATGTGTAATCACATCGTCGAGCTCAAGCGCCATTGGCATCGACACGATCGGGCCTGATGGCGTGCTCATCAGATACGGCTGCTCATCGTTAGGCCAATCCAGGACGTATTTCACGCCAAACTCGGCGAGCAGCGCGGGCGTCCGCTCAGATTCCCCGTATTCCGGGCCATGCCAGCCGTTTGGTTTTGCTCCACACGCCTTTTCAACCGCATCGAGTGAAGAACGGATGTAATTTCGCTCCTGCGCTTCGGGCATCTGGTTGGAAATGACTCGTGTCGAGCTGTAGCCATGTGCGGCAATTTCCCAATTTCTGTTTCGAAACTGTTCGATCAGGTATGGGTACTTTGCAGCAATAACGGCATCGACAGCGGCGGTCGCGCGCATGTCATCGAGCGCGTCCATGACCCGACAGATACCGACGCGGTTGCCGTATTCGCGCTGCGAGAATGCGCGGACATCCGGGTAGGGCGCGCGGCCAAACCCGCCCGGGACGTTCGGCGGAATGAACGCATCGTCCGGCGGCTGCAGCTCGTAATATTCGGCGCAGACCACGATCGAAAAGGCGACGCGCTTGCCCCCCGGCCAGACCAGCGGGGGCCGCGTTACGATCATCGAGTGTTCGTGATAGATGCCATCGGATTCGTTCATCGTGCCGCCCACCGCCACGTTTTTATTCTTTCGACGACGGCGTCATAGCAGTTTGCCATGTAATGCTCGGCAATCTGCGTTCCGGTGGCAAACCAGACGTCAGGAAACGATTTGACATATTGCAACGCGAGATCGACGTATTTGGCGCGCTGGGCTTGTCCGATGACCGCGGGGTGCAAGGTAATGCACATGACCCGCCCGCCTTCGGCATAGAGCCGGTCGAACTGCCGCCGCACGATTTCAAGATATGCATCGGCTTCGTAGGCAGTTGACAGAATTGGTACGTCGTTGACCTCGACCGAATAAGGCATGGAGATCAGCTTTCCCGACTTCACGCGGATCGGGAATGGCTGATCATCGTGGAACAAATCCGCGTAGTAGAGAAACCCCGTTTCCGCCAACAGTTCGGGCGTGTTCTCGGTGGCGGCCTGCGGGCCGGGTCCACCCATTCCTTTCATCTCGATGCCAGTGAGGTCGCGGGTGATGCGGAGCATTTCAAGGTAGTAGGCGCGCTCCTTCGCTTCGCTGAAGCCGCAAATGAATCGCGTATTGTACATGCCGTGGCCGAGAAGGTCCCATTTGCGCTCGACCAGCGCTTTGCGGATCTCGGGAAACTTCGCGAGCGCGGCCACGTTCAATACTGCGGTGCATGGCACGTCGTGCTTGTCGAGAATGTCGATCAACCGCCAAAATCCGACCCGGCTACCGAATTCCTGCCGGCCGTACATCATCACGTCGGGTGTCATGCGCGCCCAGGGATTGATCCAAGGGTCGGAGGGCGGCATCAGCTCGTAATAAAGAACATTCGGGCAGACCATGACCGCAAGCCGCGCATTTCCGGGCCAAACCAGCGGCGGGCGCTCGGTGATCGGCAGGTAGTCGATCCAGCTTTGATCGACCTCGCTCCGCGTTCGCAGCGTCGCCGGAAATTGCGGCCGATAGCTATACTGAAGCATCGCTAGTCTCTCCGTTGAGTTCGGCTACGACCAACCTAACTCGCCACGGGTGGAAGCGCCGCCATATGGGATTGCGGCCACGGCGTGGGGCTTAATCGGCGTGATGATTTGCTGTACCTGAGCCAGTACGCGGTCGAAAGATATTCGCCAATCTTAAGTCATTTCGGCAGACAGGCGGCGTTTACAGACGCAAGGGAGCTACCTTGACAACAACGCGCGAAGGCGAGATCATTTGTACACAAACGATCACGACGAGGGGGCCGATTGTGGAGTGCGTAGTACGCACACTGGCGATTTCGGATCGCTTGCGGGGATTGGTCCTGCGGCTGCAGGATGAAAAGCACGATGGCCGAGGCTGAGGACAAGATCCGCTGCGACGCCTGCCCGGTGCTCTGCTACATCCGCCCGGGCATGACCGGCGCCTGCGACCGTTACGCCAACAATAATGGCGAATTGATACGCGTCGATCCTCACGTGTTGCTCGAACGTACAGTGAGGGATGGCGGCGAGATCGTGCCGTTCATGAGCCAGGCGCGCGAATGGAGCGGCGATATTGTCAACGCACCCACGCCCATCGTCACCGCGATCGGCGCCGGCACTACCTATCCGGACTATAAGCCGGCGCCGTTCATTGTTTCGTCCAAGGTCGCCGACGTCGACATGGTGACGGTCGTGACCGAGGGCATCTACTCCTACTGCGGGGTCAAGCTGAAGATCGATACCGATCGTCACCTTGGGGCGGAATGTGCGACCGTACGCGCCAAAGGCGAGCCAGTTGGCCACGTCACGACCGGGGAGTATGGCTCGCAGATGCTTTCGTTGGGTGGGGTCAATCACCTCACTCATGGCGGCAAGAAGGAAGGGCGAGTCACCTGCGAGACACTGCTCGACCTGTGCAATCGAAAAGCCGTGGAACTGACCGTTGATGGCGGAGCCAGTGTGGTTGTCGAAGCAGGTAAGCCGCCGGTCGTTAACGGTCAGACCGAGGAGCGCATGCGCGTCGGTTGCGGCTCGGCGGCGATCGGCATGTTCGCCAAACAGTGGTACGGCAAAGTCGACGAGGTTGTCGTGGTCGACGATCACATTACCGGCGTGCTGTCCGAGCATCAGGCGGGCAAAATGCTCGGCGCGCGCGACACCGGTATCAAAATGAAGGGCCGACGTTCGACGCCCGGCCGCTATTTCCATGTTGCCGCACCCGGAGCCGGTTGGGGTGGCGCCAATATTTCCGACCCACTCGACATTGTCGCCGGTTTCGATCCCAAAGTTGCCTGGCCCGGACTGACGATGCTGATGGTTTCGACGACGGGCGAGCAGCACGCCTTCTATCGCCTCGATGAGTCTTTAAAGCCGGTCGAAGCGTCGCTCCCGGCGAATCTGCGGGTATCCGTCGAGCGCATTCGCGAGAATTGCGAGCCCGCGCTATGCTCGGTTCTGTTCATGGGCGGGGCCGGCGGTTCGCTGCGCGCCGGCGTGACAGAAAATCCTGTGCGCCTGACCCGCTCGGTTCGCCAGGCGTTGACTACGGTGACCGCGGGCGGCGCGCCGGTGGTCGTTTGGCCCGGCGGCGGCATCACATTCATGGTCGATGTCATGCTCTTGCCGGACAATGCTTTCGGCTACGTGCCGACACCGGCGATCGTGGCGCCGATCGAATTCACCATGCGGCTCGACGATTATGCGGCACTTGGCGGACATGTCGATCACGTCCGTCCTGTCGGCGACATTCTGGCTGAGCGTGCAAAGACGGCAGCTGCCGTTGCCACGACTTCGGCTCGGGCGCGGAGTGAAACATGAGAGCGCCGGCGCAGCAAAGTCGTTTGCGTGATGGCCGCCTCCATCTTCACGATGGTCCGATCGATCTGATCATCGAGGCGTTCGGCGAACCGCTGGCAGTCGAGCGGGCCTACGCCGCCGCTTGGAGCCGATTCACAAACATCCTTGATGAACTCTGCAGCGAGCTCCCCCTGCTCCGCGCCCGCGCTACCGGAACCAGCGCTCGTCCTACTGGCATTGTCGCTAGGCGCATGTGGGATGCCGTTGCACCCCTAAGCGCCGCGCGCTTCATCACGCCGATGGCCGCGGTTGCCGGTGCGGTTGCCGAGGAAGTTTTGGCCGCAGTGACAGCTGCCGCGCGGCTGCGTCGCGCCTACGTGAACAATGGCGGCGATATCGCCTTACATCTTGTCCGAGGCGAAAGCTTTGCCGTCGGTATGATCGACCGGCCCGATACCCCTGGTCTGATTGGCAGAGCGAAGGTTACGGGACATGACTCAGTCCGCGGCGTTGCCACTTCAGGGTGGCGTGGCCGCAGTTTTTCGCTTGGAATAGCGGACGCTGTGACAGTTCTCGCTCGTACGGCGGCAGCGGCCGACGCGGCCGCCACACTTATAGCCAATGCGGTCGATCTGCCCGGTCATCCCGCAATTCGGCGTGCGCCAGCCAGTTCGCGCGATCCACAAAGCGATCTCGGCGATCGCCCGGTGACTATCGATGTCGGTATGCTGACAAAATGCGACATTGACCAGGCCCTGGTGGCTGGGCTCCAAGAGGCCGAACGTCTCCGGTGCGCCGGCGCACTGGAAGCCGCTGCATTGCAACTTGGTGGCCGAACTCTGGTTTGCAGTCTGGGCATTGATCGGACTTTCGACGCTCTTCCCATAGGACCCGCCGGCGCGGCCGGCGAATACGAGATGCAGGTTGGAAGGCGCACTGTTCACCACGACCTCGCGGTCGCGGGCATAGGGTGACGGGAAAGTCTCAGATGAAAGCCGAAATCCGAAAGTTGGTGACCGTCGTCGAGGAAACCCGGTTTGAAATGGGGCAAAAGATCGAGCCGCCAACGCGCCGCGCCGCCGCGGTGGCGGTGATCGAAAATCCTTTCGCCAGTCGCTATGTCGAGGATCTGTCCGAGCTGATGAACATAGGTGAGGAGCTCGGCGACTTGCTGGCAAAGCGCGCGGTGTCGGCGCTCGGGATCGAGGGATCACGCGTGGAAAGTTATGGCAAGGCCGCAGCCGTCGGGGAGAACGGCGAGCTGGAACACGCCGCAGCGATTCTGCACCCGAAGCTCGGCGCGCCGGTTCGCAAAGTGCTCGGCACGGGCGCAGCTCTGATCCCTTCGTCGAAAAAACGCGGTGGCCCCGGGGTCGCTCTCGACGTGCCGCTCGGCCACAAGGATGCGGCTTTTGTGCGCAGCCATTTCGACGGCATGGAAGTGCGCGTTGCTGATGCCCCGCGGGCTAACGAAATCATAGTTGCGGTCGCGGTGACGGATTCCGGCAGGCCGCTGCCACGCGTGGGCGGGCTGAAGAAAGATGAGATCAAGGGCATCGACGGGCTTCGATAGTGGCAAGGGGCTGCGAGAGACCGCCGACTTCGAGCAGGAGCAAAGATCATGAAGGTTGTATCGGCACTATTCGCGAGCCTTACGGTGTTCGCGGGACTTGTCAGCGGCGCCGGCCACGCGTCCGCGGAAGAAACGATCAAGATCGGCGAGATCAATTCCTACTCGGCTCTGCCTGCGTTCACCGAGCCCTACCGCAAGGGCTGGCAGCTCGCTTTGGAAGAGATCAATGCGGCCGGCGGCGTTGACGGCAAAAAGCTTGAGGTCATTTCAAAAGACGATAGGGGCAAACCGGCCGATGCGGTGACGGCCGCGAACGAGCTCGTGTCAAAGGACGGCGTGGTGATGCTCGCCGGAGTTTTTTTCTCGAACATCGGGCTTGCCGTTTCCGATTTCGCCAAGCAGAAAAAGATCCTCTTCCTTGCCGCCGAACCTTTGACCGATGCGATAACGTGGTCGAAAGGCAATCGCTACACATTCCGCCTGCGCCCGGCCAATTACGAGCAGGCAGCTATGCTCGCGGAAGAAGCCGCCAAGTTGCCGGCCAAAAAATGGGCGACGATCGCGCCGAATTATGAATATGGGCAGTCGGCGGTTGCCGCTTTCAAGAAACTTCTCTCGGCAAAACGGCCCGACATCGAATGGGTCGGCGAGCAATGGCCGCCACAAGGCAAGATCGACGCCGGCGCCGTGGTCGAGGCAATCGCCAGAACCGAGCCGGAAGCGATCCTCAACGTCACGTTCGGAGCCGATCTGGTCAAACTGGTTCGCGAAGGCAATACCCGCGGCCTTTTCAAAGGCCGTTCGGTCGTGAGCTTCCTGACCGGCGAGCCCGAGTATCTTGACCCGCTCAAAGACGAAACGCCGCAAGGATGGATAGTCACCGGGTACCCCTGGAACGCCGTCGCTATTCCGGAGCACGCCGCGTTTCTCAAAGCTTACCAGGCAAAATACAACGACTATCCGCGGCTCGGTTCGGTGGTCGGCTATTCGACCCTGAAAGCGGCGGCAGCTATCCTGGCGAAAGCGAAGTCAACCGATTCTGAGAAGTTGGTCGATGCCGCCGAAGGGATTACGGTCGAAACACCCTTTGGCAAAGTGACATTCCGCAAGGCCGATCATCAGTCGACCCTGGGCGCCTTCGTCGGCAAAACGGCGTTGAAGGACGGCAAGGGCGTGATGGTTGATGTCAGTTATCGCGATGGCGCGAAATATCTTCCGCCGGAAAGCGAGGTTAAGTCGCTGCGCCCACAGGATTGACCAGCCGGAGAACGGCTGAGCCTTTCAGCTCGTCGCCAGGATCGAGCCGGTGACTTTTCTCTTCAACCAATTTGTCACCGGCTTGGCGAGCGCCTCTTCGCTGTTTCTTGCGGCATGCGGTCTGTCGATCATCTTTGGCGTAACGCGCATCGTCAATTTTTCCCACGGCGCCTTTTACATGCTTGGCGCGTACGTGGGTTTCTCATTGACTGAACGCTTCTCCAGCGATTTGGGGTTCTGGGGCGGCATCGTCCTGGCGTCTCTGATCGTGGCAGCTGTCGGTGCGCTCGTCGAAGTGACGTTGCTGCGCCGGATTTATGCAGCGCACGAATTGCTGCAGCTGCTCTTGACATTCGGCGTCACGCTCGTCGTTGAAGATCTTGTGGTTCTGATTTGGGGCTCGAGTGATTTGCTCGGGCGGCGGGCGCCCGGGTTGAAAGGCGCGGTCAACCTCTTTGGTCAGCTCTTTCCGACCTATGATTTGCTGCTGATAGCGCTTGGGCCCCTGACCCTTATCGTGGTGTTGCTCGTACTGCGGCGCACGCGCTGGGGCGTGCTGGTGCGCGCCGCAACGCAGGACCGCGAAATGGTCGCCGCCCTCGGCGTCAACCAGCGCTGGCTGTTCACCAGCGTGTTCGCGCTCGGGCTCTTTCTTGCCGCGTTTGGAGGAGCGCTCGAATTGCCACGTGAGGCGGTCAGCCACACCATGGATTTGCAGATCATTACCGAAGTGCTGGTGATGGTGGTGATCGGGGGGCTTGGCAATGTCCTCGGCACCTTCCTCGCCGCGATTATGGTGTCGGAGCTGAACGCCTTCGGCATTTTGGTGTTTCCGAAAATCTCCCTCGTTCTTGTATTCCTCGTCATGGCACTGGTGCTGGTGGTGCGGCCCTGGGGCTTGCTTGGCCGCTCCGAGGCGGCGACCCGCGCGGCAAGTGGTCTCCAGGTCATGCGCTGGCGTCCGCTTCGATGGCGTGACCGGCTGCTCGTTGTAATCGGAATTGCGGCCGCCGCGCTCCTCCCTCTTGTGGCCGGAAACTATCTGCTGGGGGTGGCGACCGAAGTTCTGATTTTCATGTTGTTCGCAGCGAGCCTGCATCTGCTTGTCGGTGCCGGAGGATTGGTCTCGTTCGGCCATGCCGCCTATTTTGGCCTCGGCGCTTACGGTGCAGCGCTGGCCTTGAAGCAATTCAACCTGCCAATGGCGGCTGGGCTCGTGACCGGACCGCTGCTCGGAGCCTTCGGAGCCCTTATCTTTGGCTGGTTCTGCGTGCGGCTATCGGGCGTCTATTTCGCGATGCTCACGCTCGCTTTTGCCCAGATCGCCTGGTCCGTTGCTTTTCAATGGACTGAAGTAACCGGCGGCGACAATGGCCTGATTGGTGTTTGGCCAAGCGCCTGGGCAGCGACGGCCTCGCATTTTTATTGGCTGACAATTACACTTGTCGCTGCCGCTATCGGGCTCCTGCGCGTGATCTTGTTTTCGCCCTTCGGCTACGCCCTGCGAGCGCTTCGTGATAGTGAACTACGCGCCGAGGCAATTGGCCTGTCTCGCCATCAGATTCAGTGGATTGCCTTTACGGTCGCCGGCGTCTTCGCTGCTCTTGCCGGCGCGCTTTACGCGTTTCTCAAGGGCAGCGTATTTCCCGACAATCTTGCCATTCCCCTGTCGATCGACGGACTGGCGATGATCTTGCTCGGCGGAGTCGGCACGGTTTCAGGCGCGATCGTCGGCGCCGCGATCTATAAATCGCTTTCCATCTGGGTGATCAGCCAGACGGATTATTCGAAGCTCGTGCTTGGGCTGTTGATCATCGTTCTGGTTTCGCTGTTTCCGCAAGGCGTACTTGGGGCGTTTGCGGTCTGGCAAAATCGAAACGTCGCTGACGAGCGGCTATGAGCGTCCTCGCGGTAGAGAACCTGGAGAAGTCCTACTCCGGCTTCCAGGCGGTGAAGGATGTAAGTTTTTCTTTGCGGGCCGGCGAGATGTTGGCGCTTATCGGCCCTAACGGCGCAGGCAAGAGCACGTGCTTCAATATGATCAACGGCCAACTCGCGCCGAGCGCCGGACGCGTCCGCATTTTCGGCCGCGACGTGACCGGCGCGGCGGCGCGCGACATCTGGCGGTTGGGTGTCGGGCGTACGTTCCAGATCGCGGCGACCTTCGGCTCAATGACAGTCGCCGAGAATGTTCAGACCGCGCTGCTGTCCCACCGGGGCTACTGGACCGCACTTCGGTGGGCCGCGCGTTACTATTCGCGAGAGGCCGGTGATCTTCTCACGTTGGTCGGCATGGCGGATCAATCGGACCGCAGTTGCGGCGAACTCGCTTATGGCGATGTTAAACGCCT
>JBAUGC010000446.1:0-10980 GCA_049679485.1 Xanthobacteraceae bacterium | reverse complement strand
GAACACGAGCAGCCGCGGCGCCTCGAATTTGTCACCAGCGATATCGATCTCGCCCTCGGTCACATAGATCGCACGCTCCTCATGGTCGGCGTCGAGCGGCGCGCTCGCGCCGGCGGCGAGCAGGACTTCCGCATAGAACCATTCCGAGACCATACGGACCGGCGACTTTTGCCCGAAGGCGGAGCCGGCGATCACACGCACATGCACGCCGCCATCATCAACGACGGGGAGATCCGCGGCATCGAAGTGTTCGAACAGCGGCGCCATTTCTTCCCGCTCTTGCGGCAACGCGATCCAGCTCTGAATGCCGAACATTGGGCCGCCGCTGCGGGCGCTGACCGGCGTGCGCTCGGAATGGGAAATACCGCGGCCGGCAGTCATCAGGTTCATGGCGCCCGGCGTGATTTCGAGCGCGTTGCCTTCGCTGTCGCGGTGCATGACGCTGCCGTTGAACAGATAGGTCACGGTGGCAAGCCCGATATGCGGATGCGGCCGGACGTCCATCCCCTGCCCGGCCATGAATTGCACCGGCCCCATCTGGTCGAAGAAGATGAAGGGACCGACCATTTGCCGCTTGGCGTGAGGCAGCGCGCGGCGGACCGAGAAGCCGCCGCCAAGATCGCGTACGCGCGGGACGACGATCAGTTCGAGGGCATCGCAGGATTTTTTGTCGCCAAGTATCGGGTCCTGGTCGGGCATCCAGCTCTTGGCTCTGTCTCCGAAATCCGCAATTGGCGGCGCCGCGGAACACATCGAGCGTCGCCGGTCACGTCGAACGCCGCAAGATCGCGCCCGCGCTCTACGTATGATAGGGCCAATCGAACCGCTATGCTCGGGGCTGCGTCAAGGCCCGGGTCGATTGCATGATTTCGGCACCGTCGTTGACCAGTCTGGGCTTGCTTCTCGGCCTGATATTGGCTCGATCGGACACTGGCGGCCTCGTCGTGCTCGGCGCCAGGCTCGTGGCGTTCTATCGCCAGCATGTGAGGGGCCACGACGCTGAAGGTGAGCGAATGTCGGACATGTTGGCGTCGGCCGTGGATTAGCGGATGATCTGGTCGCTCTGATAGGCAGGCGGTGCCAGTTCGCATTTCTTTTCGGCCGCGGTACGCCGCAAGACCTTTTCCTCGCCCAATGCTTTCTCGTAATCGGTGCGATAGGAGATCGCGCCGATCACCGTGCCGCCGCCGCCTTCGCTTGCCTTGCCCATCAGGTCGCGCAATTCCTGCTGCCGCGTCTGCAACTCCTTCAGGCGGCTGACGAGATCAGGACAGTGATAGACGGCAAAGCGACCCGGATCGACGATGTACGGGCCTATGCCATCACTGAAGGAACAGCCGGCCAGCGCACAGGCGAAGACGACCAATCCGATTGCGGCAAATCCGGCAACGGACCCGCGAAGGATACCTTGCACGGAAAAATGAGCGCCCCGATTGCGGATCACGGAAGCATCCAAAAGCGGAGCGGCGAGTCCACCGCCCTCCGGCCCACCAATTTCGCCGCTTTCCGTTTGCAGCCTCCTGCGCCGCAATTAAGGCAGGAAACTTGGGGCCTCACGACTGGCCGCCGGCGAGCGCATTCACGCTGTATAAAATGAATGGCGGCGATCGTTAACGTTGCGCGCCTCACGATACAGTTCACAAAATGCCATGAAGCACCGAATTTCATGGCTTTTTGAACAACTTGGCACTCATGCCTCTCGTGTCACGGCTCGCCGAAGGGCGAAATCGACATCACCGGCTTTCCAAAAGAAGGCGCCAACGAAAGCGACCTCGGCGGCATTATCAGCATCACTTTATACCGCTGAACCTTAGCTGCTGACGCACTCCTTTGGGCTATGAAAGCGCGTGTAATTCGCGCTACGCTGACTTTTCGCGCACACCGCGAGCCCGCTTGCGCCTCAATCAACATTGCTGCGCGCATCGGCGAGTTTGTCGACGCAGGGAGACGCACCATGGAGTTCGAACGCGCGAACCTGGAGCATGACGGGGCCGTCGCGGTCCTGACGATGAATCATCCGGAAGTGATGAACGCGGTGTCGGCGGAGATGCTCAAGGGCCTGACTGATGCGCTCGATGCGCTTACCGCCTCGGGCACGCGGACGCGCTGCCTGGTGCTGACCGGGGCGGGCCGCGCATTTTCCACTGGCGCCAACCTGCAGGGCCGCGGCGGCAACGGCGTGACACACCGCGCCGGTCAGTCATTGGAGACGCTGTTTCACCCGTTCATCCGGCGCTTGCGCGACTTGCCGTGTCCGCTGGTGACGGCGGTCAACGGACCGGCCGCCGGCGCCGGCATGAGCCTCGCGCTGATGGGCGATTTGATACTCTGCGCGCGCTCTGCCTATTTCCTGCAGGCGTTCCGGCGCATCGGCCTGGTGCCCGATTGCGGCTCGACGTGGCTCCTGCCCCGGCTGGTCGGACGGGCGCGCGCGATCGAATTGTCGCTGCTCGGGGAACGCCTGCCGGCCGAAACGGCGCTGGCCTGGGGCCTGGTCAACCGCGTGTTCGATGACGAGGCGCTGATGAGCGAAGCGCTGCGTCTGGCGCACGAACTCGCCGCCGGCCCGACCATCGCGCTCGGTCTAATCCGCCGGCTTTACTGGGACAGCCAGCAAAACTCCTTCGAACAGCAGCTCGATCTCGAGTGCCGCAGCCAGCGTCTCGCCGGTGCATCAGAGGATTTTCGCGAAGGCGTGAAGGCATTTTTGGAGAAGCGGCCGGCCAAATTCGCCGGGGTCTAAAAAAAGCGCATTCGTCGGAAATCGCGTGTTACCTCTGGAATTGTGTGACCGTACTGTTACAATTCCATGGAGGCTCGGTAACAGACGCGTGAAAGCGATGCGGCTTGAATGGCTTAGCTGGTCCAACCCAGTTGCGATTTGGTGGAGTTTTTTGATCCTGGTGAGCGCCGGCAACGTGGCCTTGCTGTTCGGTCTTATTGGACGCGTCCGTAGGAATGGCGCTGTCCCGCGCGACGGCATTTTCGCCATCGAACCGTTGCTGCTGCTGAGCGCCGCCTATGTCCTCGGCTGCGCTTTTCGTTCAATCCTCCCCCGTGCCGACGTCCAGCGAATCTGCCTGTTCGATACCTGGCTCTCGAGCGTCTTTGTGGGCAGGTCGGTCGCCACCTTCGCGGAAATCTGCTTCGTTGCGCAATGGGCCATTGTCTTGCGCGCGTTCGCCGAAGTCGTCAACGCCGAGAGCGCGCGAAATATCTCAAAGACAATCGTCCCGCTGGTCGTGCTGGCGGAAGCTTGTTCGTGGTACGCAGTGATCACCACAAATTATCTTGGCAACGTACTGGAAAATTCACTGTGGACCGTGATCTTCGTGCTCATTGCCATCGCGCTTTTGGACCTCATCAGCCGCTATCGCGGTGTGGCGCGATGGGCAATCGCGGCGGCCATCGCCGGCGTCACCGGCTATGTCGTTTTCATGTGCACGATCGACGTGCCGATGTATTTCGTTCGCTGGCAGGCCGACTTGGCGAGCGGCCGAGAATTCTTCGGGCTGCTATCAGGCCTGCACGACGTGGCCACCCGCTGGGTCGTGACTCACGATATCGCCCGCTGGAAAGACGAGATCGCGTGGATGTCGCTCTATTTCAGTGCCGCGGTGTGGGCGAGCCTCCTGCTCGCAAGTTTCGGCTTCATAAGGCAAGTACTGCCGCGCTATCGCCAAAGCTGGCCCCCTCCCAAGCCAATATCGCGGCCGCTTCCTGTTACCGTGCGCTCTTCTCGGCGGATTCCCTGAAACCGCTTGCAATCGCCTGTCTCAGCAGCGCGCGAAAATAAATTGCTGAACAGCTCCGCACCGTAATTGTGCTGCGAAGTGCACGGGCGCGGAACCCCGGTATTATCGTCGAGCTCCGTGTCATTCTTCACGGTTGGGGCAATTGCCCGCAGAAACGAGCCCGGCAGTGGCGCGGGATATTTGCCGCCGCGTAGCTGGCTATTATTCAACGTGAATTGACCAATGGGAGAGAACGGCGAATATTTCGGTCAAATAGCCGGCCGTCGTCGGTAGCGTGTGGCCGGCGAAAAACAACGGGAGGAATTAAATGCATCGCATGCTGCCACGCTTTGCTCTGCTTGCCTTGTCGTTGGCCGGTTCGACCGCCTTGGCCGTGCCGGCACTGGCGACAAGCTGTCGAGACTTAACCAAAATTACGCCACCCAACGCCACCATCACTTCTGCGACTGAGGAGACCGGTTCGTTTGAGTCGCCAAAGGACGGCCTCGGCAACACCACCAAGGTAACGGTTCCGTTTTGCCGGATTGTCGGCATCGCCAAGTCCGAGGCAGCCTCGAGCATTGGCTTCGAACTATGGCTGCCGCCGGCGGATAAGTGGAACGGCCGAATGCTGGCGAGCGGCAATCTCGGCCATTCGGGAGTACCGATCTTTCCGTCGCTGAACGACGCGCTGACGCGCGGCTTCGCCGCGCTCGGCGACGATCTCGGCCATCAATCCAATGCTTTCGCGATGAATTGGGCCGTCGGCCATCCCGAGCGGATCAAGGATTGGGGTCACCGCGGCACTCATTTCAGCGCAGTCGCCGGCAAGGCGATCGTCGCGGCCTATTACGGCAACGCGCCGAAATATTCCTACTTCAGCGGTTGCTCACACGGCGGCGGCAGTGCGCTGGCGGAGGCGCAGCGTTACCCGGAGGATTACGACGGCATCATCGCCGGCGCTTTCGGCAGTGACTGGACCGACGTGTCCGCGGCTTACGTGTTTGAGGCGCAAGCGGCGCTCAACGATCCGGCCAGCAACTTGCCGGCACCGAAACTCAAATTGCTAAATAGCGCCGTCGTTGCGGCCTGCGACGCGCGGGACGGGGTGAAAGACGGCATTATCAACAATCCCCGGCAATGCCACTTCGACCCGAGCGTCCTGCAATGCAAGGCGGGCGATGCCGCCGATTGCCTCACGGCGGCTCAGGTCACGGCAGTGAAGGAGCTCTATGCCGGGCCGCGCAACAGCGCCGGCAAGCAGATCTTCCCAGGCCTCGAACCCGGTAGTGAATTTCTCTGGGGATTCTTGGTTGCGGGACCGAAGACCTTTCTCGGTGCCGATTTCTTCAAATACGCGGTCTATGAGGGGAAGGATTTCGACTGGCACAAAATGAATCTCGACAGCGATGTCGATGCCGCAAATCAGAAGCTCGCCGCCGAGATCAACAATACAAACCCCGATCTGAGCAAGTTCGCGGCTCACGGAGGCAAGCTCATCCTCTATAGCGGGTGGGGCGATGCGCTGATCCAACCGGGCAACGCCATCAACTACTATGACAGCCTGGTAACGGCTCACTCCGACACGGTCGACAAATTCGCCCGCCTCTATCTGGCTCCGGGCATGGGCCATTGCGCGGGCGGACCCGGGCCCAACGCATTCGGCGGCACGCGCTATCTCAACGCAGGTCAACCAAATCCGCCGGCACTCGATCCGGATCACGACCTGATCTCCGCGGCGGTCGCATGGGTCGAGCACGGCCAGGCACCGGGCGCCATCGTCGCCACCAAGTTCGTGGACGACGACCCGGCGAAAGGCATCGCCATGCAACGTCCGCTTTGCCCCTATCCGGCAGTCGCGGCCTATACCGGCAAAGGCGATACCAACGACGCGGCGAATTTCTCCTGCGCTAAGCCTTGAGAAGAACTTGGTGCGGACGGAGGGACTCGAACCCTCACAGCCTTACGGCTGAGGGATTTGTTGGTTTCTTTCGTCACGACTTGTCCTCTCGCTTTTGAGCCCGCCCCAATGGCGGCCTCGATGCCCGTTCGAAGGCCGAGGCGGAAAAGCGGGGGTGTCACACGCTGTCCGAAGGACACCGGACGCACGGAGCAGCACAAACGAAGTGCGGAAGCGAGCGGCTTTGACAGAACCGCGCGCCTCGGCAGAACCGGGCACAAAGAGAGGACGCCTTGGTTGGCGAGTTATTTGACCGAAAGGACGATGACGAAAAAACCGACCCGAGAAGCCGCAGTCGCCGTCATCTGATTCGGCGGTCAGTATTAGGCATTCGAAAGCAAGCGGCGAGCGCGTTCTTGCAGAGCGAGCGCGGCTGCAACCTGCTTTGATACCAGTATCGCAACCAAATCCAGAAGGGCGTCGCGGGCGGGAACATTCGCGCGCAATTCGTCGGCATCTTGAGTAAGTGTCGCGTTAAGAAACTCGACCAGCGCGTTGCCCATTTCGGCGCGATACCACGGTTCGGCCGCGACGGCCTCCTGAAGCCAACCCAACCCCCGGATACGCAGCGAACACCCGGTCGAGGAGGCAAGAAAAAAACACAGGCCGGTTACATTATCTTCTTCGCGTGAAAGATGCTCCAGCGCCCACCGCTCATAGTGGTGCGCCATGCCATCCACGATGCCCTGAAAGAGTGGATACCGATTTAGATTGGTCTCCGAGCGAAAGCCAAGTATCTGCCGCAACATGCTCTGACCGTAGTACCAAGGCTGTCCCTGGCCCCATTCCGGCGCATTAAGAGCGTACTCGATCATCGGCTGCCAACGGGCTGCGAATTCCGTCGGATCGAGACGTGTCGTTTCAAAGAACCAACAGGAGATAAAGTGCTGCACGGCGTAATGGCCGGCGGCGCCCAGCTTAAAAACCGGCTGCCACAATTCCTGCGCGGTAGATGGTGAAGCTTTGGTGATCATCCGCGCCATTGTCTGCATAACGTTATATGCAAGTTGTTCCGGCACGCGGTCGTCCTTCTTGCCACTGCGAGGTCGATGATGGAGCCACACTTCAAATGTCCATAGTGCAAGAATGATCTGCCGCTGTTCGCGGAACGCAAGCTCGTCATCCCACAATGGATTTGTTGTTTCTCCCTCCCACCATAACCACGAGAATGCGGCCCCGAGAAAGTCCCAGTTCAGTCCAGCCGTCCGACGCTGATCTGGCGATGGGGGGCGCATTGCACCCCGGCGGCGAAATTCGCGGCGCCATCTTACCCGTTCGAGCCGTTCCAGGCGTTTGGCGATTTCAATCGGCTCGATTTGTTCGAGCGTCGCAACAACTCCGTCGAGGCGCCGCGTCCTCATCCAGTCGAGCCACTTCACCCAGCGAGCGCCGTCGTCGGGCTGATATCCGTAACGCGGCATCAGCATAGAAAGTGCCGACCAGAGAAGCCCAAGGTACAGCAGACGCCACCACCGCTCACCGAGGTTCGCGCGGTTCGCATGAGCGAGTTGGAAAAGAGACGCGACGGCCGTCAGATCGTCGCTCGTTACAATTCGAAGAACGGCCGCCTCAGCTTCGATGCTGCCGCCTTGCATCCACCGAGCGAAAGCGGCGTGAACGACGAAGTCCAACGACGCCGTTCTCTCGGGTCGATAGGCGCGCCGTTCCTCGATGGTCGTCGGAATCTGGGATAATGCTTCGTCAAGGATAGCCACTGACTGATCGCGCACGGCAGTATGGGCATCAAGCCAACCTGTGCCCCGCGCCAACAATGTGCTGGCGATCGCTACGCGTGCGCGCGCCTTAAAGTCCGTGCGGAGGCGCGTTTCCGTGGTCACGGTGTCGAGCATCGTCGCGAGTGCTTCCGCCGACGCGTCGTTCAATGAATTGTTTACGCGCAGGAATTGCCAACACCACCGAGGGATTTGCAACGTCTGTTGCACTGGCTGTCTCGCGTTGTTAAACGCATCAATGCCGCGATCCAGTTCGGCCGGCAAAACGAATTCAATACCCTCCGGCGTCGTCCGGTAATTGCGGCTATCGAGCTGAGCTGCGAGCAACTGCAGCTCAAGCGCGCTTCTCGTATCCGAAGGTATAGGCCATTTCGCAGTTGCGTCGTTGACGAAGGAGGCGAATTCGGCGTCCGACCGCCCAAGTTCCGCGACGACCTCTCGCAGCGGTCTATGGCGATACGGCGCGTTATGCCATTCGCGCGCCATATTAAAAATCAGGTCGCCTTGTCGTGCCCAATGCGGCGCCGCGAACGCGAATTCAAGCGCGTCGATTCGCTCATCATCCCAATTATAAAGATCACTGCTCGTGACAAGCGGTCGAAGAACGCCAAGGAACAATTCTGGCTTGTATTTGCCGATGTTTATCAGAACGCCCAGCAAGCCGGCCGAGTTTCCTGTCAGCTTAACGCGCTCTAAGTCAGGCGCGATATCGGCGCCCGCCTCAATTCTCAACGTAAAATAACGTTCCAGTGCGGCCAGTGCTGAGTGGAGCTGACCGGCATGGCTTGCGCTAGTCTGGGACCATGCAAACACCCGTTGGTCACCTAAGAATTGGTATTGAATTCCGTCAGATGCGCTTACTTTGATTGAAGGCGGCGCCTCTGAAAACGCCTCTTGCCATTCCGTGTTCCAATGCTCCGTGCAAAAGCAAACCAGCCTTACCAGCGTCTCCAGCGCCACATCCGTGTTTATCTGAAGAAACGCAAAGAAAGGGCTTTTCCAAAAAGCCGTTGGATAGGAGTGATTGTCGAATTGTAGACCCAACCGTTCATCGAAACGGCCGTCGCCATATCTTTCTTCCGGTTCGCCCTCGATAAGTATCGCAAGTAAAACCTCAGCGGCGACATCGGGCCGTGTCTGCATGAGCTGCGTCAGGCCCCCAGCATTTGTGCAACATTCTGAGAATTCGTGATCGACCCTGCCCGCCGGCCCCAGAGGCCACGGCGGAAGTCTTCGGCCTGACGGAATGTAAGGTGGGACCCGCTCGCGGTTCTCGAAACGTTGCCGATACTCCGCGTCGGTCCGAAGTTTCTCTTGGTGCTCGCGCGCTTTCTCTTGGCGATGGTCCGCTAGTTTTTTCTTCAAATCGGGATTTAACGCGCGCCGGCGGGCCATCTCAAAGGCCCAGGCCGATACCTCGGTAGGCAAATCGCGCGCGCCTGCGAGAGCGGCGGGATAAATGGACTTGCCGAAATCGCGCGTGTGAATGATATCGCGCTTCAGTTCTTCAAGTTGAAGCGCGCGAGCTGTGGCCAAAGCCACTTCGGCAAATTCCCGGCGAAACGGCACCGGCTCTCCAGGCCGCACAGTCACAGGGAGACTCGTCAACCACTTCAGGCACAGCTCTGCGACCGTCGGCGAGACGAGACCGGCAACGCGATCGCGATGCGCGTGAAGGAATCGGCCGATCGGCGGCCAACGCGCGACCACCGGTTGGCGGAACTGCGTTTCGATATAGAGCGTGAAATCCGTGTCAGTGCTCAAGAAGTCGGCCAACGCCTTACCGCCTCCGCCTGGCCTTGTCGCGATATGTAAAAACCTCTTGAGAAGCCGATTTAGCAATCGGCCATGATCCGCGAAGAGCAAATCAGCGCGGGCTGTAAGAAACAGCTCGGCGAAAGGATCGAGACAAAGCGCGTCGAGCATAATATCCGCGGCCAACGTCTGCTTATCGGTCTCTAGCTTTTCAAACACCACATCCCATGCAGACCTGCCGTTTATCGTTTCTCGAAGCAAATAGCCGCCGAGCATGTGAAGCGCGCCGGTCCAAAGCGGGCGGCCTGCGTACGAAGCCCACTGTTCCGGCTGATCCGCGATCTCCTTAAGCCTCTGGAAACGAGCCCACTCGGCTGCAAGGTCATGTTGGAATTCAACGCGATTACGAGCGTTCACCCTGAGAGGCATTTGCGCGGGTCGCGCGTCCAGCGTAGCCGCATCTTTGGGATCGAACCTGCTAATCTCGAAGCTGTGCTCGAAATTCGCCTCGCGCTCAGCGAGACGAATAAGAAGGTTCTGGAATACAATCTTGCCGTCAGTCCAAAAGCGCCACAGATGATCGGCGATCGTCGTATTCGAGGCGAGCGCCCCAGCGTTGGTTGACTGGAAACGGCCTTCGGCCGCCAGAACCCAAGCGAGTGTTCGCAAATTGCTCAACAGAGCAACAATCTCATCATGGGAGGTGGCCCAACCGAGGCGCGGCGACGATTGTAGAGCCGCCTTTACATCGGTCGCTACCACACTTCGCACTTCGCGACTCACCGTTCGAGCCGCGTCAGCGATTTCCGAGAATGCGCCTTCGGACCAAGCTTCCGTCTGCCCGACTATCACGACCCGCCATTTATTCGAAGCGGAACCGTCAGTGCCGTGTGTGATTGCGGTGATAAGACCGCGCGCCGCCTTCTGTACTTCACGCGGCAACCGCTCTGCGGCGTCGATCACGAGGACGTTCTTGGAATTACTAGAGGCCCGCAGGACGGACGCAAGAGGGTGAGTTAAGCCCGACCTCGCTCGCTCACTTTCGTTAAGTGCCACCGGCAACTGATCAGGACCGAGCCAGACTTGCCGCCAATCGGGAAATTGCTGATCGAGGGTCGTCTTTATGAGAGACGATTTTTCCGGTGCCGGACTCTCCGTAGAAAACGAATACCGGACTTCGTGAAATCTGCTCGGCAATGGCCGTTATTTCCGGCGCTCGATCGACAATAAAGCTGTTCGGCAGTGCAATCTCTATATTCGCCTTGTAGGTCGCCGTGTTTGTTTCAAGCGAAAGCCATGACGACGTATAGCTTGGATGATCCTTTAGGGTGAACTGCCGGGACAGTTTATCAGTTGTGTTTGCCAGTTCGATCGTGCCATCGCCTAGCCGGGCCTTGCGGACCGTATCAACTAACTCGTTCCACAGTTAACGGCATTTTTTTAGTGTTCCACAATTCAGCAGGTCGCGACAGCGCGCGATCGATTGCCTGCGATAGTCGGAATCATCGAGCTGGAAATCCGTCGCCAAAACTCTCAGATGCCGGATAAACGCCAGAAGTTCTTCGTCGCTGACATCGGGCTTTAGTTTCTTGATCGGCGTTTTGACGCTGGCAAAAACCTTCCGATGCCGCGCCGTGTTGTTGATCCGTGCAATCCCGAGTCTTGGGTCGCCCGACCAGGTTTTGATGTCGGCCCAAAGACGGTCAAACGCCGGATGGAACCCGCGTGTGGCGAGCATCAAGCAATCTTGGCCTCGTCTGAGGCGCCCTTTTCCACGTTTGCACCACTGTTTCCACGC
>JBAUGC010000445.1:0-7715 GCA_049679485.1 Xanthobacteraceae bacterium | reverse complement strand
ATCAGAACCAGGCCATGCGGACAGTGGAGCGGGAGTAACGATGCGCCGGCTGTCTGCTTTTAACCTCGGAGCTATTTTGCTCGGGATTGGCTTTCTGTATCTGCCGATCGCGGTGCTGGTGATCTATTCATTCGATGCCTCGCGTCTAGTGTCGGTTTGGGGCGGCTGGTCGACGCGTTGGTACACCGAGCTCATCAACGATGCGCCGCTTATCGACTCAGCCTTCATCAGCATCCGATTGGCGCTGGTGTCCGCGAGCGCGGCGACGATATTGGGAACGCTCGCGGCGCTGGCGCTGATCCGCTTCGGCCGCTTCCGTGGTCGGCTTCTGTTCGCAGCGATGATCTACGCGCCGTTGGTGATGCCAGAGGTGATCATAGGCCTGTCGCTGTTGCTGCTGTTCGTGGCTATAGCGGTCGATCGCGGATTTTGGACCGTCGCTATTGCGCACACCACGATGGCGATGGGCTTTGTGACGGTCATTGTGCAGTCGCGGCTCGTCGACTTCGATCTAAGCCTCGAGGAAGCGGCGATGGATCTGGGCGCCACGCCGCTGCGAACGTTCATGTCCGTGACGTTGCCGTTGATCGTCCCGGCTATCGCCGCCGCGTGGATGCTCGCTTTTGCGCTCTCGCTTGATGATCTCGTGATCGCGAGCTTCACCACCGGTCCGGGCGCGACCACGCTACCGATCCGTATCTATTCGGAAGTGCGGCTCGGGGTGAAGCCGGAAATGAATGCCGTTTGCAGCATCATGGTTGCCGTGGTTGGCGTCGCGGTGATCGCTGCTTCGCTGCTTGCTAAAGTCACCGGAGCGGAAGGTGCGAGCGTAAGCTAGTCTCGAGTCTTTGCTGCCGGAGCTTGGCCGGTGGACGCACCTGGAGACGCGAACAGCTTATCGATCACCGAGCGGACGGCGGCGCCGGCGTTACGAGTCTTGATGGCGTCGAGGAGCGGAGCGGCGGCGCCGGAGCGGCGAATCAGGCTCTGCGCGTCCGGCAACATGATCGGGTCATCCCATTGACCCTGGACGACGAAGGGCAGATCGAACTGGTTGCTGGTCTCGTTGGACACAAGGGTGGCAACGCCTTTGAGGTCAAGATCGCGCGTGGGCACCGAGACTTGACCGTTGACCGCGAGCCGCACGCTCGGCCCCTCCAGATGCATGTCGTCGACCGACACCTGGCCTTGCTCGATCTTCAGCCCGAGCGCGAACTTGTCGAATGGGGTGCGCCCGGTGCGGAAATCGCCGTTGCCGGATAAGGGCCGGCGCTCAAGCCGGCGCAGCAATTGCTCGACATTGATACCAGCGATCGCGCCGTTGTGGGCGGTGAGGTTTGCCGTGCCGTGAAGGGTACTGGTCACTCCCAACACTGACGAGCCGGAACCCTCGATATTGAGGGCCATGTTCCCGTGGCCCTCGAGCTTGTGCACGCCGAATATCTGGCTGAGACAGCTTTCTACATCCACATCAACGAATTGCACATGCGATTTCACCGCGACCCCGTCGGCGGCACTGGCAAGGCCTAGCGAACCTTTGGCGATGCCGCCGAAGGCCTGCGACTCGCCAATAGCGACGTCGAGCTTGCCATTACGCATCGTGGCGGCAACCGCGGTTCGGCCCAACTGTGCATTCGCGATCTTGATGGTGGCTGCCGACAGCCGCAGGTCGAGATCGAAGTCGGCGAGGCCGTCAAGCGCGATGGGCAGCCGATCCCAGGTGCGTTCATTCGCGGCCAAGATGTGAATCCCCGATACGTACGGCGTCAGATCAAGTGCGTCGGCTGCGAGCGTGCCTTGGACCGTACGCTGGTCAGTCGAGAGCGTGATGACGCCTTCCGCCATATTGCCGTCGAGCTCGACGTTGACGCCGGAGAGCGAAGCTAGGCCAGCAGCGATGCTGCTCTGCGCCCGCAGCGCGAAGCGTCCAAAGCCGCCGAACGGCAATTCGCTGGCGTGAGCCCAACGCAGCGCGTCACGCAGAGAGGGAGACTCCACGCTCAAAGTGCCGTCGACCTTGAGTGTCGGTTGATTGCTCGCGGCGCCGTCGAAGGCCACTTTCAGCGGGGCGCCGGTGAGCCTGAGCTTAACGCCAGAGCGATCGCCGTTGAGCGCGGCGAGAAAGTCGCTGAGCGTGAGGCTCGCCTCGACCGGCTCGTCGTGCCAAACGAAGTGGCCATTGGCGCCGAAACTCCGCGATATCGACGGCCAGGCAAGCTGGAATTCCACGCCTTCCAGGCGGTCGGTGGTTTCCTTTCCCCTTTGATGACTATGGACGATGACGGTGCCGTCGCGGATGCCGATCTCGGAGAACGACGTCGTGCGACCGGGATTGGGCTCGAGCGCGCTGGCCAGCGATCGGGTCAAGCCCGACCAATTCGACCGGCCACCGGGCTGGAAAGTCACGGTGATTGTCGGGCGCACCAGCGTCACATCGGCGATTTCGATCCGGCCGGCCAGCAGCGGGAAGTAACGCAAATGAGCGGTCAGCTCCTCGGCGATGACCGTCGGTTGGCCGGTACTGTCGTCGCCAAGCAAGACGTCGCGGAAGCTTGCCGTCCCGGAAGGGAACAGCGAGACCGAGACATCGCCGCGCAACACCGGATCGAGCCCGGTGACGGCGCGAATTTCACGGGCGACCGCATCCCGCACGGAGGAAGCCGGAATTAGAAAGGACAGCCCGACCAACGTGACGAAGACCGCCGCGATTACGGCAGCAACGGCGATCGCAAGGCGCTTCAAGCCAGTAGCCGCGGTCACGGGATGCGTTTTCCGAGTGGTTCGCTTAAGTCGCCGGATGATACGGTTTGACAGCTAAGCCGCGAACATGGCCGGCATCTGTGTCGCTTTCGTGGCCGGCGCTCCGCCCAAATGGTTGCCGCACAAGGCGAAGATCCGCGGGGTGGTAGCGGGCAATGTGGGTCAGGGAATGCTTCCAAACACCGCCTCATTGGCAAGAGTCCGATGCGGCTAGCGCGCCGACGTGCGAAATCTTGGTCTTGCGTGTGTCTGCGCCACTTCCGCGATCATCTTCTTGACGATGGCCTGGCCGAATGAATTGAAATCCTGCGCTACTTGCACAAATGCGCCGGGGCCGCCGATGACATTGTTGCGGTAGTAATTGTCGAGGCCACCGGGCGGATTGGTATGATCGGGATTCCAGGCGAGGGGGGTCTCGCTGAGGATAACGAGGCCATTGAGGGTGACGCTTTGGGCCAGCGCTTCATCGCGCACCGATGCCACGTCGCGACCGGCATTGTTGGTGCCGTCACCAGAGACGTCGATGGTGCGGCGCGGCGCGTCATACGGTGCGCGCGCGAATTGCCCCATGGCGAATTCAATCGCGCCGGAGATCGAAGTTCGATCCGCGAACGAGCGTGGCGCCTCGAGCAGCCGGTCGCCGAAGCCTTTCGCCGAGTCCGCGTCGCCGATGGTCGTCCAGTCGATCACGACGCGCTGCGAGCCGACGCCCGACCATTCGAGGAACGTCAGTCCAACGCGGCCAACACGACCTGAGCGAATGGCGTCGAGCACGCGCGGATCGGAAATCGCAGCCGCATAGCCCTCACGTTGCAGCTGAAATTTCGCGCTGTCGATGCTGCGCGAAACGTCGGCCGCCAGTATCAGCAGAAGATCGACTTGCTCGGCTGCCGATGCGGTAGCCGGAACTACCGCTATGCCGCCGCAGATCAGCAGCAAAAGAGTTGCGATCGTGCGTACAAAATTCATCCAGGCACCCTCACACATTGGCCGCCGCGTGGATTGCGGCACGAATGCGTTGGTAAGTTCCGCAACGGCAGATGTTGGTGACCGCCGCGTCAATGTCGGCATCCGTCGGCCTAGGCTTTTGCGCGAGCAGCGCCGCTGCTGCCATAAGCATACCGCTCTGACAGTAGCCGCATTGTGGCACGTCATGCTCCACCCAGGCTTTTTGCAGCGGGTGCAGCTTGCCATTCTGTGCCAGCGCCTCGATCGTGGTCACTTTCTTGCCGCCAAGAGTACCGACCTGGATCTGGCACGAACGCGTGGCGACGCCGTCGATGTGGACAGTGCAGGCGCCGCACTGGGCGATGCCGCATCCGTACTTCGTACCGGTAAGCCCGATGGTATCGCGCAGCACCCAAAGGAGCGGCGTATCGGGTTCGACGTCGACCTCGTAACTATTCCCGTTAACGGATAGCGCCTGCATGTTTGGTGGGTAGGTCCGCGCCGGTGTCGTTACAGTCCCAAGTTTAGCCGGTTGCGGTGCGAAGAGAAATCGCAAATGCGCGATGCTCAAAAGACAGGCAGCTCCAGCCGTTAATGCTAGCCTTATTCACAGCGAGCCGACCGTTAGCCGGGGCAGATTGCCACGCTCCCCCGTTCGCGCCCTTTTCACGACCGTGGAAGCAGGGCATTCTGCCGCCCGAACTGCCGCGCAAAGCCCGAAAACGGGCGGCCGGTCAGGTTGCGTAAAAACCGACAAAGCTACTTGGGAGGAAAAGGCCATGAGTTATCGCAATTATCGCGTGACGCGACGGGGTGTTGCCGGAGGGATCGGCGCAGCGGTGCTTGCTGCGGGACTCGCTGCCGCACCGGCGCCTGCAGTTGCGCAGAGTAGCGAGCCGATCAAAATCGGCTTCAGTTTGGCGCTGACCGGTCCGCTGGCGCCGAACGGAAAGCAGGCGCTGTTGGGCGCCCAAATCTGGCTAGAGGAAATTAACGCCAAAGGTGGTCTGCTCGGCCGCAAGGTTGAACTGGTCAACTACGACGACCAGTCCAAGCCCGCCAACGTCCCGGGGATTTATACGAAGCTGCTCGACATCGACAAAGTCGACATCGTGATGGGACCCTATGGGACCAACCTGAACGCGCCGGCGATGCCGATCGTGATGCAGAAGGGCAAGGTGTTCGTCGGCTTCTTCGCGCTCGATATCAACGCCGAGTTCCATTATCCGAAATACTTCTCGATGCTGCCGACTGGTCCGAAACCGCGCGAAGCGTTTACCGAGGGCTTTTTCGAGGCGGCGGCGGCACAGAAACCGAAACCGCAAACTCTGTCGCTGGTATCCGAGGACGCCGAGTTCGCGCGCAACGCCTGCGAAGGCGCCCGCGAAAATGCCAAAACTTACGGTTTCAAGATCATCTACGATAAGACCTTCCCGCCGGGCACGACCGACTTCTCGCCGGTCATCCGCGCGCTGCAAGCCGCCAACTCCGATCTTGTCGTGGCGTGCTCGTATCCGTTGAGCTCGGTCGGACTGGTGCAGTCTGCGAACGAACTTGGGCTCAACCCGAAGATGCTCGGCGGCGCCATGGTCGGGCTGCAGGCAACGGTGTTCAAGGACCGGCTCAAGTCCAAGCTCAACGGCATCGTCAACTACGAAACCTGGGTGCCATCGCCGAAATTGATGGCGCCGGCCAAGGCGTTCTTCGAGAAATACCAAGCCCGTGCCAAGGCCGCCGGCGTCGATCCGCTCGGCTATTATCTCGGCGGCTGGGGCTATGCTGATTTCCAGCTGATCGGCGAGGCGATCGAAGGCGCCAAGAGTGTCGATGACGACAAGCTCGCCGACTACCTCCGCAGCCACGAGTTCAAGACCATCATGGGTGACATCAGGTTCGGCAAGAACGGCGAGTGGACCAAGTCCGGGATGTTGCAGGTGCAGTATCACGGCATCACCGACGCCGCGAATCTCGAGACCTGGCGCGGCATGAGCTATCAGACCGTTGTGAGCCCGGCCGATCAGAAAACCGGCGGACTGATCTATCCATACGAAAAAGCGAAGTGAGGCTATTTCAGCCTGTCACATCGAGCGCGGGCCGCTAAGCCCGCGCTCTTGCGTTTTGCTGAACGCTTGAAGCTTTTCCGGTGTGAGAAGGCGAAGTAGCCGGGTCCCCTCAACGTCATTCCGGGGCGTCACGAAGTGGCGAGCCTAGAATTCATACTCGCAAACGCCGGCATGAGGTGGTGGCGGAAGTACAGCGCGAGATCGAAGGCGGGGCAGGCCGCGGCCACGTAAGCGCGCAGGGTGGGAATGGGAAATCCATGCACCTACGGCGCAATGAGGTCCACGGCAACGCCCGAGCGTATGAGCTCCGCTAATGTCGCGCTCAGATCAAATGCCGGATGTTCGGCAAACGCCGCCTCTACTGCTTGACCGATCGTGCGTTCGGCGCCTAGCGCGAGCAGGAAGGCCGCCCCGCCCGTTGGCAGCAGACGCACTTCCACATCGAAATGCGGACGGACCACGAGCGCATCTTCACCGTGCCAATCCTCGATGGGCGCTGGCTCCCGCTCACTGCAATTCATCGTCCAGATGGTGACGATCGGATGCCGGGAACAAATGATTTCGGCGGACGGGTGCAGGTTGACGCGAATGTCACTGACCCCATCGGGATCAAGTTCGGCGAACCGATTGGTGTCGATCGGTACCGCGTCGGCGGCGTGATAGGCGTGCGTGCGCGCGGCTTCCAGCCGAGCAACGTCCCCGAGGTAGGCGAGCTCGCGCGCCGGCTCAAATGCGGCGATGAAATCGGCAAACTCATCGCCATACGTCGTCAGCACCGGCGAGCGCGGCGGCGTCGCGGTGACGAAGACCCGCGCCATGGCGGCGAAGAACTCTTCGCCGACGATTTTTTCAACGGCGGGAAATCGCGCTTGCAGGGTTGCGATCAGGCCCGCGACCGCGTTGTTGCGATGGACGGCAAAGCGCCGCGCCGGAGTCGCGCCGCTTTCAGTGCCGACGCAAAACGGTATCGGCTCCTGCGGATCGAACAATGCGCGCGCCAACGAAGCCTCGAACGGCGCTGGCATCATCGCTCTCACGCCGCCGACGCGCGCGACGCAGCGGTGAGGGTATTTTCGGCCGCGAGCGCTTGGTCACGCAAAGTCGGCCAGTCTGGGATGTCGTTGTCCCATTCGATCAAAGTGGGAAGCGGACCTGATCGGCCGATGACTTGTCGGTAAAGAGTCCACACCGCGTCCGCCACCGGCGAGCCGTGATCATCGATCAACAGCGGGGCGCCGGCATTGTCGATGTCCTCGTGATGTCCGCCAAGGTGGAATTCCTTCACGCGATCCAGCGGAAACGTTTCCAGATATGCCAGTGGCGCCGCATCGTGGTTCTTTGCCGAAACGAAAACGTTATTGATGTCGAGCAGCAGACCGCATCCGGTACGTCGCGAAATTTCCGCGAGGAAGTCGACCTCGGGAATCGTGCTGTCGGCAAGACGAATGTAGCTCGACGGATTTTCGAGCAACATTGTACGTCCGAGCACGCTCTGCACTTCGTCGATGTGCTGCGCCACGCGGGCGAGCGTGTTCGAGGTGTAAGGCAGCGGCAACAGATCGTTGAAGTAGACGCCGTCATGCGATGACCAGGCGAGATGCTCGGAGAAACTTTCCGGCTCGTAGCGATCACACAGCGCTTTTAATCGCGCGAGATGGCAGCGATCGAGCGGCTCCATCGAACCGATCGAGAGTCCGACGCCATGGATCGACAATGCATATCGCTTACGCAAGGCGCCGAGCTGGGCGTGCGGCGGCCCGCCGGCGCCCATGTAGTTCTCGGCGTGCACCTCGAAGAAGCCGAGCGGCTGCGGCGCCGCGATGATGTCCTTGAAATGCTGTGGCTTGAAGCCGACACCGGCGCGCGGCGGCAGGTTCGAGGCGGCCGGCATGAGTGAATTCTAGGACGGGTCGGATTTGTTCGGCTCGAGCGAGCCTTTGCCCT
>JBAUGC010000444.1:0-2702 GCA_049679485.1 Xanthobacteraceae bacterium | reverse complement strand
GTCAAGGATGCGCTGTTCGTCGTGATCTATGCCATCCTCCTGATCGTTGCAGTGAAGTCCTATGCCTGAGGCAGCTGCGATGTGCGCCGTGCGCGCAACCTCTTGCCGATGGCGCGGGAGCATGCTCCAGTTGGGCGCTGGGTAAATCCGCTTTTAAAGTTGGGGGCTTGATCGACAATGGCGGGATGGCGACTGTTTTGGGCGCTTGTGGGCTATGTGGCCTTCATCGTTATTCTGATCTTTCTCTACTTCTATAAGCCGTTCGAGGACTTCTTCACCTTGGTCATTAACGGGCTGGGGTACGACAACGCGATGTTCTGGATCGTCCTGCTGGCAGCCATTATCGGCTTCTGCGGCTATCACTGGCGGGCGTATCGGCTTTATATCGTGCAGCGGCACAGCGTCGATGGAATGGTGCTGGCATCGCTCCGGGGCTCCGCCTTCATCGCCGTCCTGTTCTGCGCCGGCGCTACCGCCCAATCGCTACAAATACTGTGTGTCTATCTGCTGCAGCCGGGCTACTCGCTCGGATCCGAGTTTGGCTCGCGCCTCGGCGCGGTGGCCGCGCTGGTCGTCCTGACGGTTATCTTCTGCCTGATTTACTGGGTGCTCAAAGTGATCCGGCAGGCGTCCACGGCCTAGCGCAGCACCGGCGCTTTAACGCGATCGCCGATACAGAATCGTGTAAATTACAACAAACAACGCGATCATCAGCAGCGAAAATATCGTCGACGCCGTGCCGAGCGCGAAGATCGTCGGCTGTACCCGTTGCGTCATCGCTGCGTTGATGTCGAGCGGCAGCGTGTTTTGCGCACCGGCGAGCAGCGTGGTGCGGGCAAACTCGTCGTAGGACAGCGTGAAGCCGAAAAGTCCCGCCGCAACGATGCCGGGTGTGATCAATGGCAGCGTGATCTCTCTAAAAACCGTCCACTCGTCGGCGCCCATGTCGCGCGCGGCTTCCTCAAGACGGGCATCGAAGCGGTTGAACACGGCCATCATGACGAGAAACCCGAACGGCAGCGTCCAGACCACATGCACGCCGAGGCCCGAATACCACCACGCCGGCGACATCCCGACCACGCGCAGCAAAGACGCCAAGCCGAGGCTGAGCAGAACGCCCGGCACCATCAGACCGGACATCACCGCGTAGAACAGAACTCCCGATCCCTTGAACTTCTTCCTGAACGCCATCGCCAGCATGGTCGAGAAGATCGCGGTGATCACCATGACGATCACGGCGAGAATGAGCGAGCGCACCAGCGAACTCTTGATGTCGCCGACGGCTGACGGCCCGGTCAGCTTTTCCCACCAGTAAAAACTGAGGCCTCGCATCGGAAACGTCACGCCGCCCCGCCGGCCCTGGAAGGACAGCGTAAACATGGCGAACATCGGACCGTAAACGAAGACCAGAAAGATCGCGTAGTAAACGCTGAACCCGGCCTTAACGCGGGCTTTGCGGCGGTGTTCCGGCGTAGAGCGCGCCACGGCTAAAGCTCCTTGCGGATGTCGACCACGCGCAGAATGACGACCACGCCCATCATCATCGCCAGCATCAGCATGAAGGCATTGACCGCGGCAAATGGATAGTTCGCGATAGCGTAATAGTTCAAAATCACCGTGCCGGTCGTCGAGGTCTTGCCGCCATAAACCACCACCGCCGTGGCGAATTCTCCCATCAGCATGACGAACACGAAGATCATGCCGATGGCGACGCCGGGCAGCGACAGCGGCGCGATGATCTCGCGAAAGATTTGGAACGGCGTCGCGCCCATGTCGCGCGCGGCTTCGAGGAGAGTCTTGTCGATCTTGGCCAGCGAGAAAAAGATCGGCCCGACCGCCAGCACGACGTAAAGCTGAACCAGCGCCATCGTGTAGCTGAACTCGGAATAGAGAAAGAAGCTTACGGGCTCTTCGATGGCGCCGATACCTATCAGGAACTCATTGATCAACCCATGACGGCCGAGCATCGGCAGCCAGGCGACGGCACGGATGAGGTAACTGGTCCAGAACGGAACCATGACCAGCAGAAACAAGGCGAGCTGCCATTTGAAGTCCTCCACCTGCATCGACAGGAAATAAGCCATCGGATAGGCGACGATCAGGCAGATCGCCATCACAGTGATGGTGAAACGAAAGGTGGTCCACAACGTGCGGATGAAGATCGATGGCGTCAGGAAATCCGCATGCTTCGGATCGAAGAAACCTTCAGTGACGAAGAACGCCTGATAATGCTCAAGCGTGAAGCCCGGCGCCATGCCGTGACCGGTGGTTTTCCAGAAGCTGAAAACGAAGATTGAAGCCAGCGGCAGAAACAAAAAAACGACGAGCCAAATCGTGGCCGGCGCGATGAGAAGGGGCACAGGAAAGCTAGGCTCCCGGCTATATTTTCGCCGGGCTTCGTCAGCGACCGGCGCGCCGCCGATCAGGCCGCGCGGCGCGCTGTCGCCGTTGCTCAGCCGTGCGTAATTTTCGACCGTCGTCACAATGAAACCTTACGCAAAAGTGCCGCCGGACGCAAAAGTGCCGCCGGCTTTTGCGGCCGACGGCATCGTTTCGCCAGCATTACGAACGATTTGCGCTGCCTATGCGGTGAGGAACTCCGTCCACCGCTTCACCAGGTAGTCGTTCTCCTTCATGATCGAATTCCAGACGTTGATCTTCGAATAGCGGTTCCAGTACGAACCGCCCGACCGAACGTCGCC
>JBAUGC010000443.1:0-8222 GCA_049679485.1 Xanthobacteraceae bacterium | reverse complement strand
ACCAGCGCGGTCTCGATCATGTAACCGGAAAGCCGCGTGTCCTTGCCGATTACCACCCGATGGCGATGCTCGCCGCGCCGGAACACAAGCCCGGTTGCTTGCCCGGTCTTGAGCGCCAACTCCGGTGTGATCACGCCATTGGCGCGGCCACGAATGCCGTCAGTGCCAAAATACTTGCGGGCCATGATCCCCACCGCCTGCCATTCCAGGCGATGATATTAGCGCCTTCTCCCTGAGGTCCGCCTCAAAAAACATTCAATAATCTTACCGCGCTGAGGAACCCTTTATTTGCCATGCCGGCGCGAATTCTCATGTTTCTTCAATAGGCTATCGGAACAAGTACGACCCATTCCCGGCACGGCTCGCCGGCCGGAACCTAGGGCCGCCGCTTATCGCGTGAGCTGTGGGGCGGCTGGACGATCGCGACCGGATCGGAAGCCGGAAACGTTTCCTCGAGCCCGAGATCGAGCGTGTCGTCGAGCTCTTGCTTCCACCGTTCCAGCCGCTCGCGGCGGCGGGTGGCCGGGTTCTTGTCATCCCGCGCAGTCCCGCCGCGATCGGTCCGGATTGTTTCGCTTGTATTCCATTCGTCCATCATGTCGCTGATCCCGGGCGTGAGAGCTTTAGCGATAACGCGCGTGCCGCTGCCGGTGTTCCGGCATTGGGAGCAGCCGCCTCGTCTGTGCTATCGAGTAAGCTACGTACGTGTCAGGGCCGGGACAGCCATGAAAACCATGACTTGCATCGAGGATCTGCGGCAGACCGCGCGCCGCAGGGTGCCACGCTCGTTCTTCGAATACGCCGAATCCGGCTCTTATGCCGAACAGACGCTTAAGGCCAACCGCACCGATCTCGAGGCCCTTAAGCTGCGTCAGCGCATCCTCGTCGACGTTTCGTCGCGCAGCATGGGAACGACCATACTCGGCGAACCGGTCTCGCTGCCGCTCGCTTTGGCGCCGATCGGCATGTGCGGCATGCAGCACGGCAACGGCGAGATACTGGCCTGCCGTGCCGCCCACGCGGCCGGAATACCCTTCACCCTTTCGACGATGTCGATCTGTTCGATCGAGGATGTAGCGGGCGCGGTCGACAAGCCATTCTGGTTCCAGCTTTACGTGATGAAGGATCGCGGCTTCGTGCGCTCGCTGATCGAGCGGGCGGCAGCGGCCAAATGCAGCGCGCTGGTGCTCACGGTCGATCTGCAAATCCTCGGCCAGCGGCACCGCGATATCAAAAACGGCCTGAGCGTTCCGCCGGAACTGCGCATCAGGAATCTGATCGACATCGCCACCAAGCCGGCTTGGGCGCTCAGCGTGGCGCGCGGCAAGCGTAAGACCTTCGGAAATCTTGCCGGCTACGTCAAAGGCACCAAGGACGTGCAGTATCTGGCGCGCTGGACCGCCGATCAGTTCGACCCGACCATGAACTGGAAGGACGTTGAATGGATTGCCGGCGTCTGGCCGGGGAAACTCATCCTCAAGGGCATCCTCGATGTGGAAGACGCGCGCACTGCGGCAAAGACTGGTGCGGCAGCTTTAGTGGTGTCGAACCACGGCGGCCGCCAACTTGACGGCGCGGCATCCTCGATTTCGGCGTTGCCGCCGATCGTCGATGCGGTCGGCTCGTCGATCGAAGTGCTGTTCGACGGCGGTATCCGCTCCGGCCAGGACATCATGCGCGCCGTCGCACTCGGCGCGCGCGCCTGCCTTTCGGGCCGTGCCTATGTCTACGGGCTTGGCGCCGGCGGGCAGGCCGGTGTTGCCCGCGCGATCGAGATCATGCGCAATGAACTCAGCGTGAGCATGGCTCTGACCGGGGTGACCAGCATCAAAGACATCGATCGCCGGGTCATCGTCAATTGATCGTCATTTTGAGGTGGCCGCGACCTCATTCTTCCTTATAGCCGTAACCCGGTATGTTGCCGCTGGCGCCGTAATATTTGTACGGCAGGAATTTGCCCGACATCGTGAGTTTCACCCGGTCGCCTTTCGGATCGGGCTGGCGTTCCATCAACAGATCGAAGTCGATCGCCGACATGATGCCGTCGCCAAACTCTTCCTCGATCAGAGCCTTTAACGCCGGGCCGTTGACCATCACCAGTTCGTAGAAGCGGTAGATCAAGGGATCGGTGGGTGGCATCGGCGTGCCGCGGTACGGTACCTCGTTGAGGAGGGCTTCCTCGCCTTTGCTCAGCCCAAACAATTCGGCGGCCTTGGCCGCCTGCGGTTTGGTCAATTTCATCTGGCCCAGCACCGCGCCGGTGATCAAAAGCGGCGACATGCCGCCGATCTCGCTGCAAATGTGTTTCCAGCTCCAGCCCTTTTCACGCTTGATGCCGAGCATTTTCTCGGTAAGTTCGGCACGCGTCATGGAAAACCTCCTGTGGCTTGGGTGCGTTCGCGCGCTTGCGTTGCACGCACGCAACCTCCAAGGGAGCAAGTGCCGTGCCAGAGCGGCTGGCTTAGAGTGATGCGCCCGCGCGGGGCGCGAACTCACATCGGCGGATTGACGCCGTTGTGCCCGACCGTGACAAACAGCGGCTCAAGCGTACCGTCGGGGAGCTTTTTTGCGGCGACGAATACTTTTTCGCCCGGCTTGAGGTCTGCCGTCGATCCCGGAACAAACATCACGACCTCGATGTTCGCCGGAATGACGAATTTCTTTTCGCCGTCCTTGTATTTCAGCACCAGCTCCTTACCGTCCACCGATGCGACGGCGCTGTCGATGCTGCCGTTGGTCATGGTGCTGTTCGGCATCAGATCCCACGGCCGGTGGCCTTCGCCGGTGCCGCGCATGGCCTCGGGGAAGATGTGGATTTCTACGGCCTTCTGCGTGCCGTCCGGCAGCGGCATCGCTGTAATGCCAACGAAACCGCCCTGTTTCACGTCGGCGACCGACTTCTTCTCGATCCCCCTGATCGGAACGCCGTCCGGCAGTTTCATGGTCATGGTCGCGCCATCGCGCCCTTTCACCATGAGGGTCTGGCCATCGAGGCTTTCGATCGTACCACGCAGCCGCACGATTTGCGGTTGCTGCGCCAGTGCTATGGATGAAGCGGCCATGGATGAAGCAAAGACAAGCGCAACGGCGCCCGCACTGATTGTCCAGAGTTTCATCTGTCCGTTCTCCGACCAAGGATTTGCCGCCCTGGCCGCGGACGATATCGGATGTTATTTACACGCGGCATACACAACTGCGCTGCGACAAAACACAACTGCGTTATCCTGAGACCGGTTGCGACGACATGCCGAGATCGGCTTCGACCAAGGCACGCAATTCCGGCGTTACCACGGGGGTTTTGCCGAACCATAAGGCAAAGCCCCGTACCGCCTGATGCAGCAGCATGCCAAGTCCATCGGCAGTTCGCAGACCGCGCGCGTTTGCTGCTGCAAGGAGTGGCGTGAGTACGGGCGCATAGACGAGATCCGCGACGGTCGCCTGGCCTGGCAGTTGCGCGAGATCGATGGCGAGCGCGGGCTGTCCCTGCATCCCGAGCGTCGTGGTGTTGACGAGGAGCGTCGCATCGCCGATCGCGCCGCCCGCTTGATCCCAGACCAGCGCATCGATGCGGCCGCCGAACTTTCGCCTCAACGTTTCGGCCCGATCGAGCGTGCGGTTGACGACCACGATCCGCTCCGCTCCGCGCGCCAGCAGACCGAAAATGACAGCGCGCGCCGCACCGCCGGCGCCGAGCACCACGGCTTTGTTCAACTCACGATCCCAGCCCATGGCGCAGGCGTCGAGATTATCTAAGAATCCTTCGACGTCGGTGTTGGTCGCGCGCAACACGCCGTTCTCGAGCCAGAGCGTATTGACGGCACCGACGGCGCGCGCCCGCTCGTCAGGTTGCGAAAGCGCCAGCGCCGCCTCCTTGTGCGGCACGGTTACGTTGGCGCCGACATAACCACGGGCAGCGAGCGATTTGACAAACGATGCGAATTCCTCGCGCGGCACCAGCTCGCGGCGATATTCGCCGGCGATGCCGTACTGCTTGAGCCAGTAATTGTGAATGAGCGGCGAGCGCGAATGTTCGACCGGCCAGCCGATAACGCAGGTCGCGCGGTTCGCCGCTGTCACGCCTCGTCCGCCACGGGATTACGCAACACGCCGATCTCGGGGCACTCGAACTCGACCACGTCGCCGGGCTTAAGCCAGACCGGCGGCTCGGTTTTTGGACCCTTTTTGACCGGCGTGCCGGTGGAGATGATATCGCCCGGTTTCAGCGTCATGAACGTGGTGATGTAGACGATCAGATCGGCGAACGAGAAGATCATGCTCTCGGTGGTATCGTCCTGCGTGATCTCGCCGTTCTTGCGCACGACGAGGTGCAGCGGCTTGGTCAGATCGATTGCGGTTGCGATCCATGGCCCGATGCTGCCCGTAGCGTCGAAATTCTTGCCCTGGGTGACGTTGAATTTGCCGTGGCGAATCCAGTCGCGGATCGTGCCTTCATTGCACAAGGTGAGCCCGGCAACCACGCCAAGCGCGTCCTCCCTGGCGACGTGCTTGCATTCCTCGCCTATGATCATGGCGATCTCGCCCTCGTAGTCGAGTTCGGGTGAGATCTTGGGCCGGATCAGGGCCTGGCCGTGCCCGACCAGCGAATTCGGCGCGCGGTAGAACATGCTCGGATATTTCGGACGGTCGGTGAAATCGTAATCCTGCATGCGGTTGGCATAGTTGATGCCGATGCAAAGGATTTTTTCCGGCGCCGTCAGCGGCGGCAATAGCTCGACGGCGGTGAGCGGCACGTCGGGGCGCACGCCATCGACGAGGGCTTTGGCCTCGTCGAGCGCCTGAGCGCGAAACACTTCAAGGAGTGTCGCGAAGCGGCTCAACCGGCCGCGCAGATCGACAATGCCGTCGCCGACGACGGCACCAAAGCTCGGCCGTCCACGCAGATTATAGCTCGCAAGCCGCATATCGCACCTCCCTCGCGCGATGTGTTAGAAGTCGGCGCAGCAACCGTCAACGGCGAGCAGCCATGCCAATCCGGAAGCCCACCTTCGATCCGCCCTTCAACGTCGTGCGCGCAAGTCACGTCGAGCTCGGAGTGACCGATCTTGGGCGCTCGCGCGCCTTTTATGTCGATTGCCTCGGGCTCCTGCTCAGCGATGAAACCAAGGATGCGCTGTACCTGCGAGGTATCGAGGAGCGCAACCATCACTCGATCGTGCTGCGCCGCGCACGCGTGCCCGAGGTGTACGCGCTCGGCTACAAGCTCGCCAGCGAAGAGGATGTTGACCGCGCCGCGTTCTGGTTCGGCCGCCGCAACCTGCCGACCGCGTTCCCGGACTTGCCGCATCAAGGCCGGACGCTACGCACCGCGGACGTGCTCGGCATGCCGCTCGATCTCTATGCCCGGATGGACCGGTCCGAAAGCATGTTACAGCAGTATCCGAAGCATCTCGGAGCGCGCATCCAGCGGATCGATCATCTCAATTGCTTCACGCCCAATGTCCAGGCGAGCTACGACTTTTATAGCGAGCTTGGCTTCCGGCTCACGGAATACACCGAGACTGACGGCGACGACGGCAAGCTGTGGGCGGTGTGGATGCATCGCAAGGGCAACGTCCACGATCTCGCCTTCACCAACGGGGTCGGCCCGCGGCTGCATCATATCGGAGTGTGGACGGCAGGCGTGCTCGACATCATTCACATCTGCGATGTGATGGCGACCAGCGGCTATCTCGACAACATGGAGCGCGGGCCGGGCCGGCACGGCATCTCCAATGCTTTCTTCCTCTACATACGCGATCCCGACCGCCACCGGGTCGAACTGTTTACCTCCGACTATCTCACCGTCGACCCCGATCACGCCCCGATCCGGTGGTCGCTGACCGACCCGCGCCGGCAGACCCTGTGGGGCCATCCGGCGCCGGCGTCGTGGTTCAACGAAGGCTCGGTGTTCTCCGGCGTCGTGCCGCGCGAGCCGGTGCTCGCCGCGCGGCCGATCGTGGCGATGTAGGTTTCCACCCGATCCGCTTTGTCCGGGGCGCGGAAGGCGCGGCGGTGCGCGGAAGTGCAGAGATGTGCACCAGCGCGCGACGCGCGCTCGATCACTTCGGGAACTTCCGAAGCGTCGTCGCTGGAATCGGCCGTCCAACGCGCCTATTTTCGCAAACATGAAAGGAGCTCATCCCGCTGTCGCCGAAATCGCCGCGCTGGTCGGCAACCCCGCGCGCGCCAACATTCTGATGGCGCTGGCGGACGGCCGCGCCTTGACGGCGACCGAGCTTGCTTACGCAGCCGGCGTATCGCCGCAGACGACCAGCGAGCATCTCGCCAACCTGCGCAAGGCGAACCTTCTCGCAATGACCAAACAGGGTCGGCATTCCTATTTCCGACTTTCCTCGCCGAAGATCGCGCGCATGATCGAGAGCATCATGGTCGTAGCCGCGGATGGGCCGCAACGTTATCGGCCGCGCTGGAACGGCGACGATCAACTGCGCACGGCGCGCACTTGCTACGACCACATCGCCGGACGCCTCGGCGTGGCGCTCACCGACGCGCTTACGCACCGCAAGCACGTCGTGCTCACCGATGACGGGGGTATGGTGACCCGCGCCGGCGAGAAATTTCTGGCCGAGTTCGGCATCAGTCTCCAAAACGCCAGAGAGGGCCGCCGCACGTTCTGCCGGCCGTGCCTGGACTGGAGCGAGCGGCGGCCGCACCTTGCCGGCGCGCTCGGCGCGGCGCTGGCCGACCGCTGCTTCGATCTCGGCTGGATCGCGCGCATCCGCTATTCACGCGCGCTGAAGATTTCCGCAAAGGGCGAGCGTGGGTTCATGGACGCGTTCGGCATTTCGCTAAACGCGGACCAGCCGGCATTGCACGGAGCAGGCGCTGCTGGTGAGAAACAGCGGGTTTCTGCTTAGCAAGCGTGGACCAATCGGAAATTGCAGCGGCCGAATAAGAAATCCGGTCGCGGATTTCACGCTTCCACCCGCCGCCGCTCCAGTTCATCCTCAAGCTTACGGATATTGTCGAACAGCCGCTCGGTGGAGAGGCGCAGGAAATAGAAGCCGAAGGTCGGGTTTTGGTAATAAAGCTGCTCGACCTGTTCGTAGGTGATCGCCAGCACCTTGCCCGCTTCAATGCATTCGAGTGTCGCCGTGCGTCGGTTGCCGGGCGCGAGGAAGCCGAGTTCGCCGACGACCTGCGCAGGCTCGAGCTCGATGCCAAGCTCGACGAGCAGGTAGCGCCCGCTCACGGTGCAAAACATCTCGTCCGCGAGTTCACCTTTCGCGAACAGGATGTCGCCCTTGCGGTAATGGCGCTCCGACATGAACGGCTTGAGCCAGTCCATCGAAGCGTGTCCCCGGATCGCTTCGCGTACGTTGCCGATCAGAACCAGCATCTGATAGAGGCGATAGCCGTTGAGCGGCAGAGCGAAGCCCTGAAACAGCAGGGGCAGCCACGCATGCGAGGCGGCGTAGAAGGCGACGAGGGCGCAATTCGTCACAATGGCGAGGATACGCAGCGGTACCATCGTCTTGGTCGATGCGGTCGCCACAATGAACAGCGATGCACCGCTGTTGAACAGGTCGCTCCAATGCATTGTCGCTCTCCACCGCTATCGGCAGGCTGTTAATTTCGACTGGTGATGCGAACTCCGACGGCGTAATTTCGGGGACTCCGCCGGCTGGGACTTGTTAGCTCCTCCGGCCCCGGGACACGCGTAATGTTGAAAGGCGCATTTTCCAATCTTGATGATTATAGCGCGCCAATTCGCCGCTTCGGAGCGTTGCGGCTCGCGCGATACCTGGTCCTCGCCATAGGCCTGATGGCCATGGCGGCGCTCACCGAGCCCAATCTGCGAGCCGCCGCCGGTCTCTGGCTAAATGTTTGTCTGTGGTGCTGCCTTATCTATTTTGCGGTTGAGACCGCAATCGGGATCAACGCGGCCCGGCGCGAGGGCAAGGCATGGCAACATCTCCTGTCGCTGTCGGGCATTGTCGAATTGTGCGCCGTGTTTCCGGTGCCGATTGCGCTTGCTTGGGGGACGCCGCCGGAAACGGCCTGGCTGTTCGCGTCGTTGTGGGTGCTCAAGCTGGCGCAAAAATCGCCCGGTTTCGCCCAGCTCGGACGCGTCTTCGTGCTGGAGGCCAAGCCGCTTGCGAGCGTCTTGGTCCTGTTCCTGATCGTTCTGTTTTTGGCGTCCGCCGCCATGCATGTGGTCGAGCGCAACGAGCAGCCGTCGGCGTTCGGCACATTGCCAT
>JBAUGC010000442.1:0-6225 GCA_049679485.1 Xanthobacteraceae bacterium | reverse complement strand
ATCCACGCTAGTGCGCCAATCGCTCCCCCGAAGGACGTGCAAAGTGCAAGGTCCTTTCCGGTGACGCGCTTGACAATACCCACCAGCTCTTTGCCCCAAACAAGTGCTTCGCCGATCTTGCCCGGCTGCACCGTCAGCGACCTGACAAACGTTATCATCTTTCCCTCCCTAATGCGCCTCCTTCAGATACGCTAATAGCGTCTCAGTTGCGGGTAAAGTGCAGATGACGGTTTGTCTCCGCGCGCGGACACCTCACCAACAACTGACATGGGCCAAGTTGTCGGTAGTATCTCAGTTTGAGATGTGGCGGAGCCATGGCGTCCTTTTGCGAGCGTCTGCCTCGGCTGCTAGGGTGCTGTCATAAGCCGCGGACTCAATGCCGCCGTGCAACTTTTTAACTTTTGTCACACGTTCGACCCAATTTCACATGCATGTGACAGACGCTCCCTTCGCCGCTGAGTGCAAGCCGCGAAGCTCTGGCTTGGAAGCGCTTACTCGGCCTGAAACAGAACACTTGCCATTGGGACGTCCACAAAGCCGATCGCAACAGGGGTGAAGAAAGAGCCAAGCAAACCGCTCCCTAACAATAGTGCATCAGGCACAAGACTCGAAAAACAGAAAGGTGTATTGTTAACAGGTGGGAGTCGTATGCGAGTATCGGTCGATTGCTGACAGTTCAGGTGTCGCGGTCGTGACTGATATCCTGTTCAAAATTCTGACGCATCGAACACCTTTGCGGCTGGCGTTGGCGAGAAGGCTGATCAAACAATTTTCTCTATTCTCGTACGAGGATCGATTATCCGTCGACGCAATCGACCGGCCCCACTACGGCTATTGTATTTTCCAGGCGGCGAAATTGGCGAGCCTGCTTAATTGCCCCAAGTTTAGCGTCATCGAATTTGGCTGCGGCGGAGGCAACGGTCTGCTCAACGCCGAGATGCATATAAACGAGCTGATGAAAGTCTTCGCGATAGACATCGAGCTCTACGGATTTGACAGTGGTTCCGGCTTACCTTCCCCAAGCGACTATCGCGACATGCCGCACTATTTCCGGGCTGGCTTTTACGACATGAACCGCGAGGCTTTGGAGCGAAAACTCAAACGCGCCAAGCTCATAATTGGTGACGTTAAGAAAACTTGCGCGACATTTTTGCAGGATCAGCATCCAGCGCCAATCGGATGCATGTTTCACGATCTCGATTTCTACTCATCAACCCGCGACGCGCTGACGATTTTTGACGGAGCAGCGTCACATTTTCTGCCTCGTGTATTTATGTATTTTGACGATATCATTGGCGATGACGTTTGGCTCTGCAACGAATTCACCGGAGAGCGATTAGCCGTTGACGAATTTAATCAAAATCACAAATCAAAGAAAATCTGCAAAGATTACTGTACGCCAAAAAAGTATCAAAATTCGTGGTGGCGAGATCAGATATACATCTATCATGATTTTGAGCATCCGCGATACAATGACTTTGTCGCAGATGGAGAGCAGAACGCACATCACGACCGTATCAGATTGAAATAGTGCTGCCTCATCGTTTGGCAGTGTTGCCCACCGACTTATCCGCGCTCCGAAGGGACACGTCCGGCGATCCTGGATTTCACTGACGCTCAATCCGCGCTACTCGGATTCAGGCGGCGCAGACGGCGGCGAGGAATTTTTCCATTTCCAAGGCCAGGCGGCTGCCGTCGTGCGACAGCGTCTGCGCCGAAGAGAGGAGCTGCGACGACGCCGTGCTGATGGCGGCCGCGCTGTCGTTGACTTCGCCGATATTGGCGGCGACGTGCGCAGCGCCGCCGGCGGCGGCGTGAATATTTTCGGCGATGTGCCGGGTCGTCGCCGCCTGCTCGTCGACGGCGGCGGTGATCGCGGCGGCGATGTCGGAAATGCGTCCGATGGTGGCGCCGATTTCCTTGATGGTTGCCACCGAGTCCCGGGTCGCCGCCTGGACGCCGGCGATCTGCACGCCGATCTCTTCGGTCGCCTTCGAGGTCTGCGAAGCCAGCGCCTTGACCTCCTGGGCGACCACGGCAAAGCCGCGGCCGGCCTCGCCGGCGCGCGCCGCTTCGATGGTGGCATTGAGCGCCAGGAGATTGGTCTGCTCGGCAATGTCGGTGATCAGCTTGACGACGTCACCGATGCGGCCGGCGGCGCGCGTGAGTTCGGCGATCCGCCCGTCGGTCTGCTCGGCCTGGGCCACGGCTTCAAGCGCGATCCGGGCCGATTCCTGCACCTGTCGGCTGATCTCGCCCACCGACGCAATCAACTCTTCGGTCGCCAGCGATACCGAATGCACACTCTCCGAGGCCTGCGTGGACGCGGACAGCACTTTGCCCGACAGATCCCGGGTCGCGCCGGCGGTCGTGCTCAAAGCTTCGGCTGCCGCTTCCAGCTCGACCGATGACGACGATACCGACCGCACCACGCTCGCCACGGTGTTCTCGAAGGCGCCGGCGAGCGCCTGCATGTCGGCCTGGCGCTGTTCGGCGGTGCGACGCGCAGTCTCCTTCTCGGCTGCTTCCAGCTGCTCGATGCGGATGAGTTTTTCCTTGAACGCCAGCGCTCCGCGGGCGGCGTTGCCGACTTCGTCGCCGCGCTCGGTGTAGGGCACCTCAACGTTTTTGTTGCCGGCAGCGAGCTGCAGCAGCACGCCGCCAATGCGATGGATCGGCCCCGAGATCGCGACCGCGCCGAACACGGCGACAAGGCCGAGCAGCGCGGTAATGAACAGGCCGATGCCGAGGTCGAGCCGGCTGACGGACGCCATTTCGGCGTCCGCTTGCTCCTTGCGCTCCCGCGCTGCTGTGATCAACGCGGCGGTAGTCGTTGCAATCAGCGCATTCATTTCGTCGCCAAGTTCGCCGATGCGCTTCACCTTGCTCATGGTGTCGCCATAGTCCTTCGCCGCGGCGGCGAGATCGCCGCCGACGCCGGCATATTCCCTGACCAGCCCGGCGAGCTTTACGAGCCGTTCTTTTTCGGCGGCATCGTTGGTGACATCGAGCGCGATGTCGATGTGCCCCGCCGCCGAAGCCTGATCGCCGTGGAATCTGTGCAGCGCGCGATCGACCTCGCTTGGTGCGATGGCAAGGCGCATTTCGCGCGTCTCGATCTGCATGCTGCGCACGTCGTCGGCGGCGCGCAGCGCCTCCACGGCGGCGAGCTGCTTGCTGTCGGCGTCAGCCCTCTGCTGCGCGGCGTGCCGATCGCCGATCTGCTCGTTGACCAGCATCCCGGCAACCAGGAGCACACCGGCGCTGGCGCAGAGAGCGAGCTTGTTGCGAATAGACAGATCGAACTTGGCCATCGAGGGGCCCTGTGGCAGTTAGGGCATCATTAACGGCGGTGGTTAATTCGCGGTAAAATCGGCCGTGGGCCGCGGGCAAAAGCATTGGCGCCGAAGCCAAATCGGCCTGAGTTTGAAACTTTATGAGTGGATGCGCTGGCTGCCCGCGGCCGCCGCACGCCTATTCCCGGGCAAATTGTTTGCGTAACTCGCTCTCAAGATCGAGCGCGTTGGACTCGCCGCACGGTTTTGCGCCGGGCCGCTGTCCGCGTCATGGTCAAGTATCGCTCAATAATCGAAACAAATAAAAATCGCCTGGCCGCTGGTTCGTTCTGGCAACGGCGAAGTCAGTCCCGGCTTTCAGCTGGCCTTTTCAAGACTATTGGGAAGATCGGGCGCATCGGAATCGTGTACCGCCACGCCAACCATCGGATCGATCGGCGCCTCCCACGGCCGGCGATCAAGCGTGCGCATGGTGTCGTCATAACCGGAACGCCAGCGCTTTTGGATGCCCTCAGCAGAGAAGTCGATCTCGCGCAGGTAGTCTTCGTTTTTGAGCGGAGTCGCGTTGATCCGCACGATGTGCATCAAGGTGCCGCAGCCATAGCCCGCCATCTCCTTGACTTCCGGAGACTCGCGCTGACTTTCCGGCAGCATGCGCACCAGTTCGCGCACCATGTGCCGAAGTTGATGGATATGTTCCTGCCGGGGAATGTGGCTGTCGGCGCGGCTGGCATATTGAATGTCCAGCTGCCGGCTCATCACCTGCCACACCGATTCCGGCTCCGGTCCGGCAATGGGAAATATCTGCACCGAGAACACCACGGAATCGCGCCGCGGATTGTCATCGAACACCACCTCGATGGGCGTGTTGGAGTAGAGACCGCCGTCCCAGTAAGGATCGCCGTCGATCCGGATCGCCGGGAATCCCGGCGGCAATGCACCGGAGGCAAGAACGTGATCGATGGTGATGGGGAGGCTGCGGCTGTCGAAATAATGCATCTTGCCGGTTCGCACATTGACTGCACCGACAGTCAGACGCACGGGCCCGCCATTGAGGCGCCCGAAATCGACCAGGTTACTTACTGTCTGGCGCAGGTCGTCGATCGTATAAAAGGCCGCCTTGTCAACGCCGACCAGGGCGTTGAGTCCGCCCCAGGCGATCGCCCGGTTGGGAGCGTAATATCCGGAAATGCCGTTGAAAATCGAAAGCATGTACGAGGCGGTATTTCCGGCCAGCTGGCCATACGGTGTTCCCTCCCAGAGCGGTTTCCGCCCGACCCGGTCCCAGAACTCGCGCAGGCGATCGAGCCGCGAACCGATCTCGTTGCCGGCAATAATGGCGCCGTTGATTGCGCCAATTGACGTGCCGACGACCCAATTCGGTTCGATGCCGGCTTCGTGCAGCGCCTGATAGACGCCGCCCTGATAGGCGCCGAGCGCGCCACCGCCCTGGAAGACCAGAACCACCTGGCCCGGCAGCTTGGCCGGCTCTTTGATCGCGCCTGCGGGTTGGTGCTTGACGTAGATCTGATCCATGACCTCACCCACCGAACCATAGGTCTATCGCAAACGAACGAACCTGTAATTTGTGTATGGCCCCGCCCGATGGCAACGGCGCGTGGAGGCGCGAACCAGCGGATCAGGCCGCGCTCGCCAGCGCCCGCTCGACCAGAGTACCGAGCAGCGCCCGCCGGTAGGCGCCGCCGGCGTGGATGTCATCGGGTGGATTGACGGCAGCGCTTGCCGCCCCGGCAACCGCGGCGATCGTGGCGGCATCGACGAGCTTGCCGTTGAGCGCGTTCTCGGCGGCGGCAAGGCGCAGGGGCTGGTCGGCAACGCCAATGGCGCCGATATGCGCGCCGCGCGCTCTGTCGCTTTCATCCCGATCATAAAACACCGCGACGCCGGCAATGGCGAAGTCGCCCTTGCGGCGGGCGAATTCTTGAAAACCGAAACGGCGGCGCGCCGGCCATGGCGGCAGCCGAATCTCCGTAATGATTTCGTCGGGCTTAAGCGCCGTCATCAGCGGGCCTTGAAAGAAATCGGCGGCGGCGATGGTGCGCGTCTCAGCTTCGCTGGCGACAACGATCCCGGCATCGCAGGTCACGGCGATGCCCGGCATTTCCGCGGCGGGATCGGCGTGCGCAAGACTGCCGCCGACGGTGCCGCGATTGCGGATCTGATAATGCGCCACATGCGAGATGGCCTCGACCAGCAGCGGATGCGCGGTGCGCAGCCGCGCGTCATCGAGGATGTCGCGCCAGCGCACCATGGCGCCGAGTCTGACGCCTTCCCCGGAAATCGTGATCTGCCGCAGCTCTTCGATTCTGCGCAGATCGACGACGTGCGACGGCGAAGCGACACGGAACGCCAGCATCGGCACGAGACTCTGGCCGCCCGCGAGCGGTTTTGCTTCGCCGCCATGCGCTGCGAGTAACGCGATCGCTTCAGAGAGAGTGGCCGGACAGGAATATTCGAAGGGTGGCAATTTCATAGCCGGAATGTCCGCTTCGAAACCAACAGCAAAGTCCGCGCCTGATTTCGTAACATTGGCGCAATCGAGCGGTCAACGGGTCGCGCCTCGGGGTGGCCCGCGCCAGCATTCCGTAGGGCGGTGATTACTGATATTTTGCCGTCTGGCCGGAGGCGCGGCTACGCGCCCGCTCCGCGATCGGAGGAAACACCATGCCGAAGCCGGCGCCGCGCAATGGCAAGAACGGCAAACGCGCTCCGCAGGTGCGCGAGCTGCCCAAGATCAATATCCAGACCGACACGCGCGACATTCTCGCCCACGCCGCGCGTGAAGCGCGGCTTGACGACTATTTCATTGTCGATGTCGACGCCCATGTCACCGAGACGGCAGTCTGGTCGGAAATCGTCGATCGGATGGACAGCGACGTCTACCGGCAGATGGCGAGCGCGTTCAAGG
>JBAUGC010000441.1:0-5850 GCA_049679485.1 Xanthobacteraceae bacterium | reverse complement strand
AGGATGGGGAACGCAGGTTGCTCTGCGTCAGGTCGCCGTCCCAGGAAGCGCGGCCCGGAGTTGAAGCCGGTTGGCGGCAATCCCGCCAATGGCAAAGCCGCGGCGAGGCGCCGGAAGGCGGGCGCATCCTTGCAAGGATGCGTCGCCGCGCTCAAAGCGCGGACAATGGTTGGCATGCGCCTTTCGGCGCTTCGCCTCCCTCTTTTCTCGGGAGGCCCACAGCTCAGCGTGGTTGTTCGTGGTTTTCTAAAGCTCGGTCGTTTTACGACTCGGACGCTGCGGCGCCGCGAGAATGGCTGCGCATGTCATCGACATGCGCGTGCCATCAACAAAAGCGCGAGGAGGTCAGAACGCGTGGTCAGAAAGTGGGTCACGCTGGCGCGCTGCTACAGCGACATTCTCCGGTTTTGGACCACATGCGCGAACAAAAAATGCCGGCGCTCGCGGCATTGCCTCGATCACTCGGGAAAGTGCTGGAATGTGCGTTATCCAAGGACGGGGCCGGACAGGGAACGATTTCGCGCGCGCGTCGTATTGAAACGCCGCAGCCTTCCGGTCGCGCTGCGAGAATGGCAACGCCTGCATGATCCTGGCGATAATTTGCTGTAATGGCATTGTATGAAAACCTAAGTAAGACTCCGACCAGTAAGATTTGCGAACATTCCAGCCAGGAGGACAGTCAGCGATGAAAATCGAGCGTCACGAAAGCGGCCCGCGCATGAGCAAGGCTGTGGTCCACGGCGACACCGTCTATCTTGCCGGCATCGTCGCCGATGCGCCCAAAGGCAAGAGCACGGCCGAGCAGACCAAAAATATCCTGTCCCAGATCGACAGCTTCCTCGCCCGGGCGGGAAGCGAGAAAAGCAAAGTGCTCTCGGCCAATATCTGGATCACCGACATGGCGAATTTCGCCGAGATGAACGGCGTGTGGGATGCCTGGGTGTCGCCCGGCAACGCGCCAGCGCGTGCGACCGTCGAGGCCAAGCTCGCCTCGCCCGATTACAAGGTCGAGATCATGGTCGTGGCGGCACGCTAAGAAAAATTGAGTGCGTGATCGCCGGCTAAGCCATCTCGGCGCGTACTTGCGCGCGCAGCGTATCAATCACCATCAAGCCTTGCGCCGTCTCGACGTGCCAGAAGGTCCAGCCGTTGCAGGCTTCCAGTCCCTGCGCCAGAGCGCCAATGCGATGGATCGAGCCAACCGCCTCGCCGAGCGCGATCGCGCCGTCGGCACGAACCAGCGCCCGATGGCGCCTTTTGGCGTCGACGAGTTTGATGCCCGGGGTCACGAGTCCGCGTTCGATCAGCGCCGAGAACGGAACCCGCGGCGCTTCACGCGCGGTCATAAAGGTGGCCAGCGCCGGTTCGGGCAGCGGCTCGATGGCGGCGATTCGCCGTTCTGCGGCCGCGGCGTAATCGGCCTGCCGTTCGACGCCGATGAAACGCCGGTGCAGCCGGCGCGCCACCGCCCCGGTCGTGCCGGTGCCGCAAAACGGGTCGAGCACAAGGTCATCAGGCCGCGACGCTGCCAGAATGACGCGTGCGAGCAACGCTTCGGGCTTTTGCGTCGGATGCAGTTTCCTGCCGTTGTCGTCCTTGAGCCGTTCCTCGCCGGTACACAGCGGTATGAACCAGTCGGATCGCGTCTGGATATCCTCGTTGCCGGCTTTGAGCGCTTCGTAATTGAACGTGTAATTCCGTTTGGCCGCGTCCCGCGTGGCCCAGATCAGCGTTTCGTGCGCGTTGGTGAAGCGCCGGCCGCGAAAATTCGGCATCGGGTTCGATTTGCGCCACACGATATCGTTAAGGATCCAGAACCCGAGGTCCTGAAGGATCGCGCCGACGCGGAAAATGTTATGATAGGAGCCGATCACCCAGAGCGTCGCGCTCGGCTTCATCAGCCGCCGACATGAGATGAGCCAGGCGCGGGTGAAATCGTCATAGACGGAGAAACTTGCGAATTTATCCCAATCGTCGTCGACCGCGTCGACGCGCGAATCGTTAGGACGCTTGAGGTCGCCCTGGAGCTGCAGATTGTACGGCGGATCGGCAAAAACGAGGTCGACGGAACCGGCCGGCAGCTTTGCCATTTCGGCAACGCAATCGCCGACTAGAATGCGCGCGGAAGCGGCGGACTCAAAACTCACGCGGGGCGCCCTTACGGACGCCCCGCGACGCGACACAACCATGACTCAGAACTCTGACATCAGGCGACGTCGAAATCGGCGACGCGGGACCTGCAACCGACAAACGCATGATGCCGCCGCAAGGTAAAAATCAGGTTACTTGCCACGCGGCCTAACTAGGCAATAAATGCCGGGAAACACTTGGTTAATTGCGTGCGCTCGCTGACAAGTTTTTGCTCCGAAACGATCTTATCAGGCTGGTCGGAGCAGCGATTTGTGAAGGAGAATGACAATGCGTACCGATGATTTTCGCCCCAGCGATAACGTCGAAGACGATCGCGAAGTGAGCGCGTCACGCGGCGGGATTTCGGCCGGCGGAGCAGGCGGCCTCGGGATCGGCACGATCATTATCGTCGGGCTGATCAGCTGGTACTTCGGCATCGATCCGAGCGTGCTCCTCAACGGCGCCCAGATTCTCACCGGCGGAACGCAGTCGGAGCAGACCAGCCCGGCGCCGCCCGTCGCCTCAGGGACGCCGAGCGATCCGACTGGCAAGTTCGTTGCCCTTGTGCTCGGCGACACCGAGGACCGCTGGACCGAGATTTTCGCCGCCGGAGGGCAAACCTATCACCCGCCGAAGCTGCGCTTGTTCGCGCGCTCCGAGCCGACGCCTTGCGCCTTCGCGCAGTCGGCCATGGGACCGTTCTACTGCCCCCGCGATCAGCGCATTTATCTCGACACCTCGTTCTTTGACGACCTGCAGCACAAGTTCGGCGGCTGTTCGAACAGCAACGCCTGCAAGTTTTCCGAAGCATACGTCATCGCACACGAGGTCGGTCATCACGTGCAGAACCAGCTCGGCATTCTTCCACGGGTGACGCAGATGCAGCAGGCTTCGGCAAGCCGTGCTGAGGCAAACCGCCTGCAAGTCCGCATCGAGCTGCAGGCTGATTGTCTGGCCGGCGTATGGGCGAACCGGGCGGAGCAGAAGCACCGCTTCCTCGATCCAGGCGATGTCGATCAGGCTCTCCAGACTGCATCCGCGATCGGCGATGACCGACTGGAAAAGCAGGCGCAGGGCTACGTCGTCCCCGACTCCTTCACCCATGGCACTTCGGAGCAGCGCAAACGCTGGTTCTCAAACGGCTTCAGCCAAGGCAAAGTCTCGGCGTGCGATACCCTGTCGGCGAGCGCGCTCTAGTGGTCCGATTCTAACATTCGCATCCGGTTTCGGTACGCTCTCATGCGAATGTTGGAATCAAAGGACCACTAGCAAATATAAGTGCTAGTGGAGCTTTTGGATTTGACATTCGCTTGACGAGTTTTCGGATAGCTGGACAGCGAATGTCAAATCCGCTCCACTAGTGTATTATTCCTGCGTCGTTCGGATTGCGTAAGGTCTGCGAATGCCCGGCGTCGATGAGAATAGAGAGTTCGTACCGCTGAAGATCGCGGTGCTGACAATATCCGACACCCGCAATCTTAAGGACGACAAATCGGGTGCGCTCCTGGTGCAACGCATTGTCGCCGCCGGCCACCTCGCCACCGAACGCAGCCTCGTGCCCGACGATATCGAGGCGATCCGTGGACGCGTCAAACAATGGATCGCCGATCCCTCGATCGATGTGATCATCACCACGGGCGGCACCGGCTTTACCGGCCGCGATGTTACGCCGGAAGCGGTCGAGCCGCTGTTTGAAAAGAAGATGGACGCTTTCTCGGCGCTGTTTCTGGTCGTGAGCTTTCCCAAAATCGGCACCTCGGCGATTCAGTCGCGCGCCACGGCCGGCATCGCGGGCTCGACTTACATTTTTTGCCTGCCCGGCTCGCCCGGCGCCTGTAAGGACGCCTGGGACGAAATTTTGGTGCACCAGCTCGATAATCGCTATCAGCCGTGCAATTTCGTCGAGATCATGCCGCGGCTCGACGAGCATTTGCGCCGCCCTAAGGCGAGGGGCGCGACGGTTTAGTATCGCCTCCATCCACCATGACGAGGCGAAGGATCACAACTCCAAATCCCAATGCTCGCTGATCACGGGCCAGCCCCAGCTGCGGTGCTGCTCGGTACGCATGAGCTTGAAACCCGCTTTCTGATAGATGTGGCGGGCCGCCGTCAGCACACTGTGGGTCCACAGCGTGATCTTTTTGTAACCTGCAAGCCGCGCAAAGCGGATACATTCGTCCACCAGCCGCGTGCCGAGGCCGATTCCGCGCGCGGGTGGTTCGAGCAACAGCAGGCGAACCCGGGCGACTTTCGCTGAATCCTTCACCAGCATGATGGTGCCGGCGCTCTCGCCGTCGATCTCGGCGATCCAGCACCGCTCGCGCTTTGGGTCGTGCTTGTTGATGAAGTCGGCGACAATTTGCGCGCACACTCCTTCGAACGGCGCGACCCAACCGTACTCCTGCGCATACAGCTCGGCGTGGCGTTTAATGATCCAGCCGAAATCGCCCGGTACCGGGGCACGCAACTTGACTGCCGAAGCCTTGGTCGGTCGGGCCTCCGCCTGGTTATCGAGCAGCGTTTCAATGGTGTGCATAGCGGCAACCAGTCGGTCTTGCTGTTCCGGCCTGAGTTTTTCGAGCGTCGTGCCGGCGTCGCGTTGCGAACGGCGATCGAGCGGCGCAAAGGCCTTTCGTCCCGACGCCGACAACGCGATATGGCTTTGCCGGGTGTCTCGCGCAGAAACTTTTCGCTGGATCAGTCCGCGTTTTTCGAAATTGCGCAGCGTCCGGCTCAAGTAGCCGGCGTCGAGATCGAGCGCGCGGACAATCTCGCTCGCAGTCGGCGAGCGGCGCTGCGCGATCTCGTAGAGCAGCCGCGCCTCGCCGAGCGAATAAGGGCTATCGAGATAGGTCTTGCGCAGCACGCCGAGCTGTCTGGTGTAGAACCGGTTGAAACGGCGCACTGCGGCAACGCGGTCTTCGGCGACGCGCTCTTGATGCGTGTGATCTTGGCGATCGCGGGCGGTCATCAATCAAGCGTCGGCTAGATACTTGACTAAGTCAAGTATCTAGCGTGACGTAAATGCGGCCGCGGACAGGATGACGATCTGTCGCCGGCCAATGCGGCGGAGAAGATCGGTCTCGGTATCGGCGGCAAACTCGGAATGGCCGCCAAGTTCCACATAGAACGGCTTTGAGATCAGCAGGCCTTGCTCGGGGTGTGGGCCGCTCCCCAGAGCGTCCGCGAGCAGCCGCCACGCCTGTTGCGGCGTCGACTGCGCGGTGCCGCCACGCTGAAATGCGGCGGCTCGCTGGCCAGTTACGGGTTGCTGGCTGAAATGGCTCGCCTCGCCGATCCAGGGCGCGTCAAGGACGATGCCCGGCCGCAGAAACAGCAGCCAAGGCGATCGTGCCGCAGCAGCCGCGGCCTTCAACCGTTGGCCAACCGAGCCGGCGACGCTCAAAAACACGCAACCAGCGACGTCCGCGACGGTTGCGGTATCGTCGCTCGAACCGCCGTCGGCAACCAAAACTTCGCTGATCAGTCCCGCGGTAGCTCCCGGGACGAGGGCCGCAAGGGTTCGGACTAAGGCCCGCTCGGAATCGCGTGTAGCAATGATGACGCTCAGCATCCCCTGACCAATTACGTCCGCCCGGCGGTGGCACGAATTGACAGTTCTTTCGCAGGCTTAAGGCGTCCCCCGACGGTTTCCAACACATCCAAGTTTACTTGCCAACATTTGTTCTTGTTTTGTTCACTCAGCTGCATTAGCTTGTG
>JBAUGC010000440.1:0-8461 GCA_049679485.1 Xanthobacteraceae bacterium | reverse complement strand
CATGTACACGGAGCTGGGCCGCACCTGCGTCGTCGGCAAGGCCTCACAGGAAATCATGGATGAGTTTGCGTTTGCGCTCGAAGCGCGCAAGTTCAATCTCAACCTGCTCAAGCCGGGCACGCCATGCGCGGAGATTTTCGCCGCGTTCAATGACTTCATGCGGAAGAACGACCGTCCCGAGGAAAAACGGCTGCATTGTCACGGTCAGGGCTACGATCTGGTCGAACGGCCGCTTATCCGCAACGACGAGCCGATGAGTATCGAGAAGGACATGAATATCGTGGTGCACCCGACCTACATTCGCGGTCACGTGCTGTCCTGGGTATGCGACAACTACCTGATCGAGGCGAAGGGACCGTCCGAGCGGTTGCACCATTTCCCGGAAATCATCACCGAACTGGGCTGACCGCCTGCACGTAGGGGCTTGGCGCGGCCGAGGGAGTTTCGCACAATGGCGCGGCCACAGCGGCGCAAGGGTGGGACGCCAATATGCGGGGCTTGGACGGAAAGACGGCGATCGTTGCCGGCGGCTCGACGCTGATCGGACAGGCCGTCGCCGAGAAGCTCGTGAGCTGCGGCACGAACGTCGTCATCGCCGATATCAACGTCCCGGACGGCGAAGCGACCGCCAAAAAACTCGGCAGCAAGGCGCGTTTCATCCGTTGCGATTTGTGCAGCGACGCCGATATTGCCGCGCTCGTCAAAGCGACAGTCGAGGCAAACGGCCGACTCGATTATCTGGTCAACGTCGCCTGCACCTATCTCGACAACGGCGCGGAAACGACACGCGCCGACTGGCTGAAGGCGTTCGACGTCAACGTCATCGGCTCGGTCATGCTGATGCAGGCCGCACGTCCGCATCTGAAGAAGAACAAAGGCGCCATCGTCAATTTCGGATCGATCTCCGCGCGCGTCGCCCAGACCGGACGCTGGGTTTATCCGGTGTCCAAGGCCGCAATTCTGCAACTGACCCGCAATCAGGCGATGGACCTCGCGCCCGACGGCATTCGCGTCAATGCGGTTTCGCCGGGCTGGACCTGGAGCAACATCATGGTCGAACTGACCAAAAACGACCGAGCCAAGACCGACGCAGTAGCCAAGCCATTCCATCTGCTCGGCCGCACCGGCAATCCCGCTGAAGTGGCGGAAGCCGTGGCATTCTTGTTGTCGGATAACGCAAGCTTCATCACCGGCACCGACATCCGGGTCGACGGCGGCTACACCGCCATGGGACCGGAGCGTGCCGATCCGGCAATCCCGTTGCTCATGGAATAAATAGAACTGCGGCAGCCAGTCTCGGCCGATATTTGGGGAGTGAAAAATGAGTTCGGCGAAACGAGTGATCACGATTGTCGGCGGCGGCCAATCGGGCCTGCAGCTCGGCAACGGCCTGCTTTCGGCGGGCTATGACGTCCGCCTCGTGCAGGACCGCAAGGGCGAGGACATCCGCACCGGCAAAGTCATGTCGAGCCAGTGCATGTTCGACAAGGCACTGAGTTACGAGCGCGAATTGGGCCTGAATTTCTGGGACAAGGAATGCCCAACGGTCGACTCGGTCAACTTCACAGTTCCGGCGCCCGACGGATCGGGCAACAAGGCGATCGACTGGAACGGGATGCTCGACAAACCGGCCCAGGCGGTCGATCAACGCGTGAAATTCCCGCGCTGGATTGCGGAAATTGAAAAGCGCGGCGGCAGCATCGAGTACAAGGCGGCCACACCTGCCGACCTCGACAAATACGCAGCCCAATCCGACCTCGTTATCGTTGCCGCCGGCAAGGGCGACATCGCCCGCCTGTTCGAGCGCGACGCGCAGAAGAGCCAGTTCGATGCGCCGCAGCGCGCGCTGGCGCTGACTTATGTCAAGGGACTGACCCCGCGCCCGCATCACTCAGCAGTCGCATTCAATCTCATTCCCGGCGTTGGCGAATACTTCGTGTTCCCGTCGCTCACTACCACCGGACCCTGCGAGATCATGGTGCTCGAAGGCGTTCCTGGCGGTCCGATGGATTGCTGGGGCGACGTCACATCGCCCGATCAGCATTTGGCAAAATCGAAGTGGATTCTCGAGACTTTCCTGCCGTGGGAAGCTGAACGCGCGAAAAATGTCGAACTCACCGATCCGAACGGCATTCTGGTCGGTCGTTTTGCGCCGACCGTTCGCAAGCCGATCGCGAAGCTGCCTTCCGGCAAGGCGGTGTTGGGCATGGCCGATGTGGTCGTGCTCAACGACCCGATCACCGGCCAGGGCTCCAACAATGCTTCAAAGTGCGCGAAGTTCTATCTCGACGCGATCCTTGCGCAAGGCAGCAAGCCATACGACGACGCCTGGATGCAGGCGACCTTCGATAAGTTCTGGGATTATGTGCAGTATGTGACCGGCTGGACCAATGCCCTGCTCCAACCGCCGCCGCCGCACGTGCTCAACATCATGGGAGCCGCGCAGGGCTTTCCGGTTCTCGCCCGCCGCATCGCCAACGGCTTCAACGAACCACTGGATTATTTCCCATGGTTCGCGGTGCCGGAAGAGGCCGACAAGTATCTCAAGTCTTTGGCGGCGTAGCGCAGCCTAACAGTTCGCATACTAAGCTTTCTTCAGCGTGCGCGCGACATAAGCGCGGATATAGCCGAGCGATTCCGGCGCGGCCCAGATATCGGTGACGATTTTATCCGTCTCCGCCCCACTGCGAGCAACGCTGTCGCCGACGTGCTGGCGGATTTGCTTCTTGGCTTGGCCGAACGCCGCGGGCGATAGCTGCGCCATTTGCCGGGCCGCGGCCATGGCGCTCGTCATCACAGTTTCGGCCGGCACTACCGCATCGACCCAGCCGCGCTGCAAAGCCGCGTCAGTGTCGTAGGTGGCGGCGCCGAAGGTGAACTCGGTCAGGTAGCGCGCCGGCACCGCGAACCGCACAATCTCGAAAGCCAGCGCCGGGAACGGTACTCCGACCAGAAGCTCGGTGACGCCAATGCGGCCGCTCGCATCCGCCATGATGCGGCGGTCGGCGCAGCACGCCAGCACACAGCCGCCGGCAATCGCGTGGCCGTTGATCGCCGCCACGACCGGCTGTGGATGAAAAAACACCGCATCGTAGAGCCGATGCAAGGACGGGAGAAACGCGCGGACATAGTCCGCGCCACCGGAACTCACCCGAATGAGATCGACGCCGGCGGAAAACATCCGCCCCTGCCCGGTCAGCACGACCGCGCGCGCGTCCGAGCGGCGAAGTCCGTCGAAGCATTTCGTCAGGCCCTCGCATAGCTCGATGTCGAGCGCGTTGGCCTTGCCATGCTGGATGGTGACAATTGCAACGTCGCCGTCGTTTTTGAGATCAATCATGTTCCGCTCTTTGTGCGCGCAAAGCCGCCGAACGAATACCGCACGGCGTGTGGGGACTGCTAGGGCACATCGCCTTGGGACGAAGGTTAAGAGCGACCTATTTGTGCCACGCTTTGCGCGAAAAAATCCTCAATTGCGTCACTCTCAGGTCACGCCGACCTGTCCCGAATGCGGCGACGGTCCGGCAATGGAGGGCGTAATGTCGAGTATCCGCTTGGTCGCCGCTGGTGGGGCCCTAATGCTGCTTTCAGGCCTGACGGGCGGCGGGGCATTGGCACAAACCGCGACCGATCAAGCGCCCGGAAAACCGCTGCAGCTTCTGCAATGGTCGCACACGACCGCGCAATCAAGCGAGCCGAAGGCGAGGCCTCGCGCCAAAAGAGCCGAGAGGAAAATCACTCGCACGGCGACCGCCGTCGCAAAGCATCGGCGGTCGCCGGTGAAGACGGCAGAAGCGACGCCGCAGGCCACCGTGTGGACGCCACTCAATGCCGTGGCGTCTGATTCAACGACGATTGCGGCAACGGTGGAGCCCGTCCCCCAGGCAGGATTGGCGCCCGCTAACCCAACCCCGAGTGAACTCGTCGTCGCCGGTCAGACCGTGCAGATCGCCTCGCCCGATCAGGTCAACGAACTCGACCTCACCGCGCAGGATTCGGCGGCCACTGCCACCAACACCATGCCGGCCGCTCCCGCGGCGTCCGTGCCGGCAACAGACAATGTTCCCGCGCCAGCGTCGAAATCAGATTCGCTTGCGACGGCATGGTCGCAACTATCAGCGAGCCAAGTGGGCAGCACGTCGTGGATCGCGAAAGTGCTGGCGGCGCTCGGCGGCGCGGTCGCGGCGGGGTCCGCAGCCTGGTTCCTGATTGGTGCAACGCCGCAGCGGACCTACGGCTGACGTTACTGCGGTGCGATGGTTTCCGCTGTCACTATTCGGCGGCGCCGCGGAATGAAGCTTCGGTGACGACACGATCGGCGTCGGCCTTGAGCGACCTGAACAGGTCGAACGCTTCCTTCGGTTTCATATTTTTGTGCACGACGGCGCCGACCGCGGCGATCATCGCCTGGGGCGCATCGGACTGGAAAATGTTGCGGCCCATGTCGACGCCCGCAGCGCCCTGCTGCACGGCATTATAGGCCATCGTCAGCGCGTCAAGTTCTGGAAGCTTTTTGCCGCCGGCCATCACGATCGGCACTGGGCACGACGCGGTGACGGTCTCGAAGCCCTCGTCGACATAGTAGGTCTTCACGTACTGCGCGCCGAGCTCGGCGATGATGCGGCAGGCAAGCCGGAAATATCTGGCGTCGCGCACCATGGCCTTGCCGACCGCGGTGATGCCCATGACCGGAACCCCGGACCGCAGCCCGGCATCGACCAGCTTCGTCATGTTGTGCACCGAGCGCGTCTCGTGCTCACCGCCGATGAACACCTGGATGCCGACGCCGGCCGCGTTCAGCCGCACGGCGTCGTCCATGTCCATGGCGATCTGCTCGTCGGAAAGTTCTTCGCGCAAAATGCTCGGACCGCCGCTGGCGCGCAGCACCATCGGCTTCTGGCATTCAGCCGGAATGAGCGAGCGCAAAATGCCGCGTGTGCAGAACAGCGCATCGCAAGACGGCAACAGCGGGACGATGGAGAGGTCGATACGCTCGAGCCCGGTGGTCGGGCCCTGGAAATAGCCGTGGTCGATGGCAAGCATCACGGTGCGCCCGGAAACCGGGTCGAACACCCGCGCCATGCGGTTCTTCATGCCCCAGTCGAGCTGGTGCGTGCCTTTGAGAAAGAACCCCGGCGCCTGCTGCGGCTGATCGACGGAGTAGCGTTCCCCTTCTTTGTCGGCTTCCGGCATGATGCACTCTTCCCTTGCCAAAATTCTGCTGATGACCTGCACGCTGTCGACAGACGTATGCGCCATCGTTTTTACGCCAGCAAGACGCAGCGGCCGGACGAGACCCAGTCTGGCCCTCTTGGCATAGTTCCTGTTTTGTTCTAATATCCAAAGGTCGAGAACATACAGTGAATATCTACCGGTCCCGCACAGCCAATGACCGAGCCTGCTGCCCTTTCCATAGCGCGAAATCGCGCCATCGTTATGGAGGAACTCCGCCGCCTGCTGCCTGGGGTGGAGGCTTCACGCACAGCCCTGCCCTTCGGGTTGCCGGCCCTTGATTCCCACCTGCCGCAAGGCGGTTTGACCTGCGGCGCCCTGCATGAAGTCGTGCCCGAAGCAGGCGCCGCCGCCGCCGCCTTCGGCTTCGTTGCGGCGCTCCTGGCCCGCTTTAGTTCCCCTCCCTCTTGTGGGGAAAAGATCATCTTCGTCATGCCGGCTTATGGGCGGCGCGAACACGGCCGGCTTCACGGTCATGGCGTCAACGCCTTGGGTCTCGATCCGGCCCGCCTGATCCTGGTGGAAACAGCCCACCGCAAACAAACCCTGTGGGCTTTGGAGGAGGCGTTGCATTCGGGCGCGCCTACTGCCGTCGCCGGCATGATCGATCAGCTCGATCTGAAATTGAGCCAAAGGCTGCAGCTCGCCGCCACGGCTGCGGGTTTGCCGCTCTTCCTGCTGCGCCCGGCGCGCAATTTGGAATCGAGCGCGGCGGCTACGCGCTGGCGCGTCGGCACCGCGGAAGCCGCGCGCGACCGTTTCGGCCTGTTCGCGCGGCCACGATGGCGTCTGCAACTTGAACGCTGTCGCAACGGACGGCCCGGCGAATGGATGGTGGAGTACGATCATGTCACGCATCGTTTCAGTCTGGCTGCCGCGCTGGCCGGTCCTGCGTTATCTCGCGGCGCAAGCGAAAAACCCCTCCGGCAAGCTTGTTGATCCTGATCTGCCGTTCGTACTCGCCGTCACCGCTGCCGGCGGGCCGCGTATCGCCGCCTTGAACGAGGCGGCAGAAGCCGCAGGCCTTGCGCTCGGTGAGCCATTAGCCGATGCACGCGCAAAAGCGGAGTTTTTGCAGGTGAGCACCGTCGATGCCGCCGCCGATGACGCCGCACTACGACGCCTCGCGCTATGGGCGACCCGCTACACGCCGACGGCTTCGCCTTGGGGGGATGAAAACGGCGCTGATGGTTTTTTCCTCGACATCGCCGGCGCCGCGCATCTTTTCGGAGGTGAAGAGAGATTGCTCGCCGAGCTTTCTGCCCGGCTCGAAAAAGGTTTCGGCCTGCCGGCTCGGCTTGCCGTTGCTGACACGCCCGGTGCAGCTTGGGCGCTAGCGCATTTTCATTCCGCGCCCTCCCCCGTTCTGCCTTCCGGGCAAGAAGCGCAGGCACTGGCGCCTTTACCGATCGACGCGCTGCGGCTTTCACCGGAAACAAGAACCACGCTGCGCCGGCTCGGGTTCAAATCCGTCGGTGCGCTTCTCGACAAGCCGCGCGCGCCTTTTGCCGCGCGTTTTCCGGCGGAGCTGCTTCGGCGTCTCGACCAGGCGCTGGGCCGCATCGACGAGCCGCTGGTCCCCATCGTAGCGCCACCGATCTATCACACCCTGCGTTATCTGCTTGAGCCGATCATCACCCAGGAAGCGATTGTCGCACTGGCGACCCGCCTTATGCGTACCCTCGTACACGTGCTCACGCGCGACGATGTGGGAGCACGTGCGCTCCGGCTTTCCCTTTATCGCGTCGACGGCGCGGTCGAGACGATCGATATCGCCCTGACCCTGCCGACGCGCAACGTCTCCCACGGGGCGCGCATGATCGATCTGAAACTCGAAGCACTGGCGGCAACGGAGGATGCCGGCTTTGGCTTTGAGGCGGTTGGTCTGGCCGTCACCAATGCCGAAACCATTCCCACGCGCCAAAACGAACTGATCGCCGAAAATGCCGCTGATGCCGATCGCGCGGAACGTTGCGCGGTTTTGGTCGATACGCTGCGTCAGCGCCTCGGGCCGCAAAACGTGCGGCGGTTCGAGCCGGTCGCCAGTCACATTCCCGAGCGCGCCGAAGTTCTGTTGCCCGTCTCCCGTGAAGCTTTCGCACCGTGGCCGGAGCCGGAGCAAAAAACGCGGCCGCTACTCCTCTTGCCCCGCGCTGAGCCAGCTGAGGATGTCATGGCGATCATTCCTGAGGGTCCACCGCGACGTTTCCGCTGGCGCGGCGTGACCTACGAGGTCGCGGGATCGCAGGGCCCGGAACGCATTGGCGCCGAATGGTGGCGCCAGCCCGATGGACATAGCTCACCGAGGCCGACGCGCGATTACTACCTGGTCGAGGACGCCGACGGTCACCGCTTCTGGCTCTACCGCGAAGGCCTCTATGGGCGCGAGACGAATGCGGCGCGCTGGTTCGTGCAAGGTTTGTTTGCGTGAATGGGCTGTTTGCATGAGTGAGAGTCGTAAAATTGGTTACGCCGAGCTGGCCGTGACCACCAACTTTTCCTTCCTGCACGGCGCCTCGCATCCGCAAGAGATGGTCGCGACCGCAGACGAGCTTAAGCTTGCCGCCATCGGCATCGCCGACCGCAACTCTTTTGCCGGCGTGGTGCGCGCCTATGACGAATGGAAAAAAAGAAAAAGCATCAAGCTCATCGTCGGCACACGCCTGGTCACCGTCGATGGCTTTGAGGTTCTCGCCTATCCGACGGATCGCCAAGCTTACGGACGTCTCTGCCGGCTTCTTACCGAAGGCAATCTCAAAGCGAAGAAAGGCGAATGCCACTTAGCCTTCGAGGAGATTCTCGCCGCGAACGAAGGCCAGATGTTCATCGTACTCCCGCCAGTCACGTTATTTTCTGATGCTAAAAGTTTACATACATTTCCCGGGCGCGGCGCAGCACGTAGCGTAGCGGAGTGGTGCGCTGCAGAACCGGGACCGTCAGAAACTCCGAGTTTGCGACGATCCCGGATCAGCGGTGCATCGCTTCGCGCTGCACCGCATCCGGGAAACGGGACAATCGAAACGACTTTTACGGAGCGCCTCTCGGCCCTCGCCCGGCAAGCGCCGGGCCGCACCTTCCTCGCCGGCGTCCATTATCATCGCGGCGACGAGCCGCGCCGGCTCGGCCTATTGGCCGAGATCGGCGAACGCCTTAATGCACCGCTCGTCGCCATCAACGACGTTTCCTATCACGCGCCGGAGCGCCGGCCGCTCGCTGACGTCCTCACCTG
>JBAUGC010000439.1:0-4425 GCA_049679485.1 Xanthobacteraceae bacterium | reverse complement strand
CGCAAGGAGAGCGCGCGGCGGGGCAAGCTGCGCGGCCGGGCGGTCACGCCTTACATCGAGCTGGGCGGCGTGTTCAACGACCGCATGGAGATCCGGTTCGATCCAGGCGGGATGGTGTCGATCGTTGCCGGCACGCATTCGCACGGACAGGGACATGCCACCGCGTTCGCACAACTTGTTGCCGAATGGCTCGGCGTGCCGTTCGAGGCGATCAATTACATCCAGGGCGACACCGAAAAGGTCATGTTCGGCCGCGGCACGTACGCGGCGCGCAGCTCTTTAGTCGGCGGCAATGCGCTGCGCAATGCCGCCGATGTGGTCATAGCCCGCGGCAAGGAAATGGCGGGAGCGCTGATGGAAGCGGCGCCCGCCGATATCGAGTTCAACGCCGGAACCTTCACGGTGATCGGCACCGACAAGCAGATGTCGATTGGCGACATTGCGCGCGCGTTCTTCGCGCCGGCCGGACCGGTCATGAAACTCGGCCTCGGCCTTGACGGGGTCGGCACCTATTCAGGCGTGCCTGGCGGCGCGCCGAATTATCCGAACGGCTGCCAGGTATGCGAGGTTGAGGTCGACCCGGAGACCGGCGTTGTCTGCATCGACCGCTTTTTCGCCGTCGATGATCTCGGCATGGCGATCAACCCGATGATCTGCGAGGGGCAGATCCACGGCGGCATCGCCCAGGGCGTTGGCCAGGCGCTGTTCGAGAACATCGTCTACGACGAAACGTCCGGCCAGCTGATGACCGGAAGTTTCCTCGACTACGGCATGCCGCGCGCCGGTGACTTCCCGAATTTCGTCTCCGAGCTGGTCGAAGTACCAGCCAAAACCAATCCGCTCGGCATCAAGGGTATTGGCGAGGCGGGAACGATCGCCGCGCCGCCGACCGTGGTCAATGCCGTGCTCGACGCGTTACACGAACTCGGCGTCGATCACATTGACATGCCGCTGACCCCGTCGCGGATCTGGCAGGTCGCGAATGCGGCCAACGGTGCGAGTGGAAAACACAAGAAGGGCTAGAAGCACTCATGGCGCGGAATAGTCCGATCGCGAGACCGAATGTAACGCGTGTACGCGCAAAGCCAGTTATCCGCGAGCACCGGATTCCGACGTCCGACTGCGGCCCCTACATTGCCATCGAAGGGCAGGACGGAAATCTGTGGTTCTGCGAGAACCGGGCATCGAAGATCGGTTGTTTCGATACGCGCACCGGTGAGTTTTGCGAGTTCGCGCTTCCCGGTGACAGCATGCCAGTCGGGATTGCGGCGGACGCCGGCGGCGATCTCTGGTTCACCGAGAAAGCCGGCAATCGTATTGGCCGCATCAGCTTGTCCGGCGCGATTGCGGAGTATGCACTTCCGACTGCCAAGTCCGGTCCCGATGGCATCGTTCTCGGACCTGATAATAATGTCTGGTTCTCCGAGGGTGACGCCGATTGCATCGCGCGCATTACGCCCGATGGCTCCGTTACTGAATTCAGCGCCGGCATCACGCCGGGTAGCCGTCCGCTGTCCATTGTCGTGCGCGACGGCGCGCTTTGGTTCAGTGAAGCCGGCGGCGGCCGCGTCGGCTGCATGACTGTTGACGGAAGAGTTACTGAGTTTCAAATCCCAACTCCGGACAGCCAGCCGCGCGCCATGGCGCTTCATCCCGACGGCAGCATCTGGTTCGTCGAGACCGGCGCCAACGCGCTTGGCCGTATCGCCGCCGACGGCACGATCGAGGAATTCGCCATCGCGACGCCGAACGCCTCGGCGCGCAGCGTCGCGGTGACGGCTGACGGCGAGCTTTGGTTTACTGAAAATTTCGCTAACAAGATCGGTCGAATGGACGCGAGCGGCGCCATGATCGGTGAATATGACATTCCAACATCCACGAGCGGCGCGCGCTGTATCACGGCCATGTCGGATGGCCGCCTGTTTTTCACGCAATATGATGCCGGTCTGATCGGCGAGATCATCGGCAGTGAATTGTGAATGGATGGTGACATCACGGTCGGCAATCGGATGCGATAGCCCTGCCCGCCCTTGCGGAAAAGGCGGGTTCTGGCTAAATAGGCCCCATCGAGTTTTCGGGCCGAACGACTAGGCCACGCAGCGACGACAACGCGCCTGACTGACGATCTTTCACCAAAATCTCGAGCGAACCGGGCCGTGCATTCTCGCGCGGCTCATATCTTGTTTCGAAAGAGGAGTGTCCCGTGAGCAACGGAACAGTGAAGTGGTTCAACGCGCAGAAGGGCTATGGATTCATCCAGCCCGATGGTGGCGGCAAGGATGTGTTCGTCCACATCAGCGCCGTCGAGCGCGCGGGGCTGCGCGAGCTGCGTGAAGGCCAAAAGGTTGCGTTCGAGGTCGTCGTGGATCGCAAGACCGGCAAATCGGCCGCTGAGAATTTGAAGACCGTCTGACGAATGTGGCGAGGCCGCCGGCGGCGGTCTCGCCTCTTCTTTTTAGATCGCGCCGCGATCGCTGCCGGGGCGGGCTATTTGTAATAGCCGACTCCCGAATCCTTATTGTCGACGATCATCCCGCGCTTCATCGGCGAATCCGCCGGCTTTGTCACTCATCCGAAAGCCCGCGCCGCGCGACAATGACAGCCCGCTTTGACACGGCGAGAAAAGTGTGTCCACGGCAGCGGAGGAACGACGGGTCGTTTACGAAAGCAGGGCTTCGGCGATGGCCGAGACGGCGAGACGCAGGAGTGAACGCGCGGCCGAAAAGCTGCCCGCGGAGGGCACGCAGGCACGCCGTTTCGGCAAGACGCGCTCGGCGCAGTCGACTGCATTGCTGGAGGACTATGTCGAGCTGATCGCGGATCTGCTGAAGAGCGCCGGCGAAGCGCGGCCTACGGATATCGCGCGGCGGCTCGGCGTGTCGCATGCCACGGCGGTGAAGACGATTTCGCGCCTGAAACGGGCCGGTCTGGCGACCGCGCGGCCCTACCGCGGGGTGTTTCTCACCGAGAAGGGCGATGCGCTCGCCGATCGGGTCCGCGTCCGCCACCGGCTGGTGGTCGATGTGCTTTCAGCTTTGGGGGTTCCGACGGAGGCGGCCGAGGCTGACGCCGAGGGTATCGAACACTACGTTTCGGAAACGACGCTGAAGGCGTTCGCGCACTTCCTGAAGTCGCAGGAGTAACTTACGCCGCGTGATCGGTAAGCGCGTCGACAATGCCGTCGACGATCTCCTCGACCAGCAGCTTGTCGTCGCCTTCGCCCATGACGCGGATCACGGGTTCCGTTCCCGACGGCCGCACCACCAGCCGGCCGTGGCCGTTGAGGCGCTGTTCGCCGTCTTCGATGACTGACCGTACCTTGGAGTTTTCCAGCGGCTTGCCGTCGCGATAGCGCACATTCTTGAGCACCTGCGGCAACGCCGCAAAGCGATGACATACCTGCGACACCGGCTTGTCCTGCTTCTTCACCACCGCGAGAATCTGTAACGCAGCGACAAAGCCGTCGCCGGTCGTCGTGAAATCGGAAAGAATGATGTGACCGGACGGCTCGCCGCCGACGTTGTAGCCCTGCTCCCGCATACATTCGAGCACGTAGCGGTCGCCGACCGGCGTGCGCACCAGCGACAGCTTCAGCGATTGCAGGTGACGCTCGAGCGCCAGATTGGACATGACCGTAGCGACGACGCCCGGCCTGGTGAGCAGCCCATCGTCGCGCCAGCTTTCCGCAATCACCGCCAGAAGCTGGTCGCCATCGACGATATGTCCTTGCTCATCGGCGATAACGACGCGATCGGCGTCGCCGTCGAGCGCAATGCCGATGTCGGCGCGCATTTCACGCACTTTGCGGCACAGCGCGTCGGGCGCCGTCGAACCGCATTCGCGGTTGATGTTGAAGCCGTCGGGCTCGACGCCGATCGGGATGACGTCGGCGCCCAGTTCCCAGAGCGCGTCCGGTGCCACCCGGTAACCGGCGCCGTGAGCGCAATCGATCACGATGCGCAGGCCTTCGAGCGAGAGGTTGCGCGGCAGCGTCCGCTTGGCGAATTCAATGTAGCGGTCATGGACGCCGTCGATCCGCTTGGCGCGGCCGAGTTCGCGGCCTTTGGCCAGTTGTTTGGTAATGTCCGCGTCGATCAGCCGCTCGATGTTTTGCTCGACCTCGTCGGAAAGTTTGTAGCCGTCCGGGCCGAACAGCTTGATGCCGTTGTCGTCAAACGGGTTGTGCGACGCCGAAATCATCACGCCGAGATCGGCGCGCATCGAGCGCGTCAGCATGGCGACGGCTGGCGTCGGCATCGGCCCGAGCAGCAGCACGTCCATGCCGACCGAGGTGAAGCCCGCCACCAGCGCGGTCTCGATCATGTAACCGGAAAGCCGGGTGTCCTTGCCGATCACCACCCGATGGCGATGCTCGCCGCGGCGGAACACAAGACCAGTCGCTTGCCCGGTCTTGAGCGCCAACTC
>JBAUGC010000438.1:0-6841 GCA_049679485.1 Xanthobacteraceae bacterium | reverse complement strand
TGCTTGGACGAAATAGCCGAAACAAAATTCAGATAGCTTGCGGCGGAATGCCGGGACGACGGCACGTGATTAGTCCGGGATTTTTAGGCTTTTCTTTTTAGAAATTCCCAGCTACAAGGCCCACCCTTTCTCAGACCGGGAGGTATTTGAATGGCTAAAAAGGCCCCCAACCACCGCCGCCGAACCTGGACAACAGGCGACGTTCGCGAGCTAAAGTCGCTCGCAAAGAAGAAAACCAGTGCGGCAAGAATTGCCAAATCTCTGAAAAGGACCGAGGGAGCGACGCGGCAGAAAGCGTTCAGTTTGGGCCTATCGCTGGATTCGCGAGCCTGAAAATTTGAATCGGCAGGTCTTACGGCTCAAGCCCCGCCAGGCGCGGGGCTTTTTTTGACGAACTCCGCATGGCGGAACGAAAATCCAGCGCGTTGCCGATCTCCGAGCCGAGGCAGGCTAAACTCTTTATAAGAGATTTACTGGGATATTTTAGGTGCCATGAAGCACCTGCTGTTTTTGACCTACGTAATTGGCCTCCTGGTCGCCGTCGACGCAGGCTTTTTTGATAGCCGCTACCGTAGCGAGGTTTGGCAGCAAACCAAACACCAAGGGGAAGTATTCAATCGAGAGGTGGAGCGAAGGATCAAAGAGGTCTTTCGATAAGCCTCGCCGCCACTGGCACCATCCAACAAGCGACGCCCCCGCTTTCCTATCCCGCCCTACCAGACACGCCAAGCCGACATTTGCGCCGCGTTAGCGACCGTAATTTCCGCGCTGTGACAAAATAATCACACATAGTCGAAAAGTGGCCAGAGACCTCCGTTTGGCTCACCCCGCGATGGTTCTGCTCGACCCGCCCTGTTGGGTTTCGGTGGTGGGATAATCAGCATGTCTTCTATTGGCGGCGAGACAACCTCGTATTTTGCGAAAGCCGTTCCGCTATTTGTTGTCGCTTTGACCGCGATGACACTTCCAGCCTCCGCACAGTCGCGTGTCGTGGCGTCAGCTGCTACTGGCCACCCGGCGGCGCCCGGACGTACATTCGTGACAAACAAAAAGCCTACATCCGGATCACGAGACGCGTTGTACGGGCTTGCCAGCTTTTACACGGAAGGCTCAAAAACTGCGTCGGGTGAAAAGATTGATGGGCAAAGATTGACCACCGCTCATCGCACGCTGCCATTCGGACCACAGGTGCGAGTTACGAACGTGGCTAACGGGCGGTCCGTGACTGTTCGGATCAATGACCGTGGTCCATTTGTTCCAGGACGAGTCGTCGACGTGTCATATCTGGCAGCAGAAACGCTTTGGATGACCGGAACGGGTGTCGCGAAGGTCAAACTCGAAGTCGTTCCATAGCTGCACTCGAACGCCTCTCATTGAGCTAAAATTATTGCGGTTTCGTTGGGACTACTTACCCCCGACTGCCGTAAGTGCATTTGCGGACTAGTAACCTGCCATACGGAATCGTTGGTTGTTATGTTCCGCATTGTGGCGATAACGTTGGTCGCCTTGGCGGCCTTCGATTGGTATTTTTTTGGCGGCAACCACATACATGCCGCCACTGCGATGGGTCTTTCACTTTTGCAGCACTTTGGTGGATAGACGCGAAACGAACGACGCTCCCTGTGTGAACCGGCGCCCAACTTTGGCCCCACCCCCGTCCATCTTGAAATATTTGGTGCAGCGTAAGAATCGATCATTTCTCCAAGATTTGATCGGCGTCCAACCGTGGCTCTGACTCACTTCTGATGAAGTTTACTGGCTGCGATGCGCTGATTTTGGGGGAGAATCAGCACCATGCATCAATCGTTGCGGCCGTACTCATTAGTACCGAGCGGTTTTGTTGGTGAGAGTGCAGTTCACGACGCAGACGCGACCAGGATCACGGTCCGTGGGTCGAAGGATTCTGGGATATGTCCATCCTGCGGTACGATTTCACGGCGTGGGCACAGCCGGTATCAACGTCGGGTTAGCGATCTGCCGCTGTCCGGAAGGAGCGTTCAGCTTGTGGTGGTTGCGCGCCGGTTTCGGTGCGACGCCGTTCTGTGCGGGCGACAGATCTTCGTGGAGCGTTTCGCCGGCGACGTTCTGGCGCCATCGGCGCGGCGAACCGGACGTCGCCGTCGACACCGGCCACGCCGGAATGTGGATGGGGGGATGTACGACCTGCGGGCGGCCTCACAAAGTTACATGCGCAGCGCTGGTCATCTCGGTTGGGCATTTCCGGCCGGGCTTGGCGCCAAAGCAGCATCCCCGCAGCGGCCCGTCATCGCGTTCACCGGCGATGCAGGCTTCATCGGCGAAATTGAAACCGCCCTGCGCTGGAATCTCAACACGGTGACGATCGTCAACAACAATAGCGGTGGCAACCAATCTAAGCACGGATTCGATCGCGCCTATGGCGGTGAACAAACCGACGAGCGCGGGAATTGTGGACATACCGCAACGTCAAGTTCGCGCAGCTCGCCGAGGATATCGGCGCAATCGGCATCCGCGTGGAGCAGCCGTCCGACATTGCACCGGCCATTTCGCGCGCACTGACCGCCGATCGACCGATCATCGTCGATGTGGTGACCGATATCCGCGCATTGGCGCCGATAGCTGTGACATAATCCCCACTCGCGCGTTCCTTCCATGCGGCTTTGCGTGGGGTACCTGCGGAGCTGTTGCAAAAGTCCCTAAACGCTGACGGCCAATTTCTCGCTTGAAACCCAAACAAGCGAGAGCTGCTAATAAAAGTCACTCTCGGCGGATTACCAGAGTCACTTACGACTTTCAGCTCGCTGAGCTGCCGCTGTTGTGCACCACATCAGAGCGGACGCAGATGACCGCCGTGAGTCAAAATACGACGTCGCGTCACTTCGGTTATGATCTCAACTTCGGACATTCGTCGCTCAAGCATGGACGGTTTACCCGCGAAGCCATCGAGCAACGCCGGCAGCTGTGGAACTTGTTGCGGCAATCGCGGATGCTGGTTCAAACCATCGAAGTAATCGGCGATCAACTGCACCGCAGGCGCCGACTGGCTCAAAGCCTAAAGCATTTCGCAATGAGCGGCCGACCCTCCCCTGAGGTCCAATCCTATTGGTCGCGGCTTCTGCGCGTCCGAGAAATTGGGTTCGTTTCGTAGGCCGCGCGTTCTTTGCTTCGCGAGAGCGGGTTGAACGGCCAAGGATCACCTGTGGCACTCCGGGCAGCCACTATTTTTTTCGAAGTGCGAAGCGTCCTCTAATATCATTCAGCGCATTTCGAGGGAGCCCCTAGCCTTTTTTCTGCTGCCGCTTTCGTAACCGGACGCCTGGTCCGTCGCCATTCCGCAGCCAATGTCTCTTGTGGACGACAGCGACGCTGAGGGCCATCAGGTCACCAATGCGCGAACAGTGGGGTGACATAGACCTCCATCGTCTTCCACTGCTTGTACTTTTCTGGCGGCAGCATAGTGAAGGGCTGACATCTTCCCAAAGCGTCGACGGCGCTGTCCATCAACGCCTGTTGTTTCGCTGACGGGGCCGACACGAGCGAGCGCGGGGGAGACGCCAGCGTGCCGTCCCGGTTGAAGGAAATGCGGATCTTTATGTTGACCTTGTCTCTGGGGTCGATCCACGCCGGCACCCTCGAACACATACCGACACGTTCCCGAAACTGCACGGTCCAGTCGTAACCAAGCACGTTGGTCTCGACCGGCGGCGCGGCAAAGCCCCCGCCGAGCGGTCCGCCGTTAGCCAGGTATTGTGCGACCTCTTCGACTATGTTTGGCTGTTCTGGTCTCTGTTCCGTCGGCGGAGATGCAGCAGGTTGCCGCTCAGACGATTGGTCCTGCGTTTCTAGCTCTGTTTTCTCTGCACGTACCAGCTCGGCCTGGGTCGCTTCCGGTGCCGGTGGACGCGGTGCAGGGGCCTCCTTGGCCTCCCACTGCTGGGTCGGACTCTGTTGCGATCGTTGCTCCTGCCGTAGGCGCGGTTGTGACGGCCGCGCTTGGGTGACCAGACCTTTGCCGTTCGCTGGCAACGAGTTCTCGGAACCAGACGAATGCAGGTTCGAGGGCATGCCCTCGAACCTAGGCATTTCGTCGGGCGTCACCACCTCAACCACCATCGCTTCGGGCGGCGGTGCGTGGAAGGCGCTCGCGCCGACAAGGAACCAGCCCACGGTCAGAGCCGCGAGATGGACGATGACGGAAACGGCAAGCCCAGGGCGGATATATCGATTTAATCCGATCATACGGGTTCAAGTCGATGTCGCCCAGGCGGACTGGCAGTATACAACATCCCGGTGACTTTTAGCCCGCATTTTGAGTGGTGTCGCCACTCGCGGTTCAGACCCGACTCTGGGGTGCGGTAGACATCTCGGCACGGTAGCGAAGCGCTAACAACTGAAGTCACGATTGCCAGCCAGACCTTTCGATTGAAGGCCAGACAGATGTTTGGATGTTTGTCACGTCGCGGCTGTTAGTGTGCCGGTATCTTGGCCTTGAAGAAGGCCACCACGGCGCGGTTGAATTCAAGATGGAATCGGTTTCCGATTCCCGATATCGCCTAGTCTACCCTCCATGACGCGTGTTGAACGCCATTACTCGGCGCCGCCGCGTTCCCGTCCTAACTCCTTCCCACGGCTTTAAGTGGCTAAAGCGCCCTCGACCTTCGTCTGAGAAGTAACGGCTCGACCGCCAAGCGCCGACCGACTTCCACCGCCCACGCGGCAAAGGCGACCGTTGTAGATGGCCTGTCCTTCATTGATGTCGACTAATTTCCAAGACCTGGCGCTGCTCGGTTGTCGCAGCATTTCGCCGTGGAACGTTGGAGTGTCAGCGCTAAGTTTGTTTGCTTGATCGGGTCAACCGGCCTGGTTGGCCCGGAGCTCCGCCAGCGCCGCCTTGCCCATGCGGGTAGCTTCGGACATCGTTTCAAAAAATTCAGATTGCCGCACCGGCTTGCTCTTTCCAGCTTCATAAATTTCCCATCGCCAAGATTTGGGTGGGCGTCCTTTGTTTTTGATAGCAAGGGTGTAGTCAGGCATTGTAGACATTTCAGCAAGGTCGAGGCTCGAGGCCGTGCGTTTGCCTATGTCGTTTCTCGGCCTGATGACATTGATCTGAAATAATGCTCCGCGTGCTGGTAATAGTTTTCGGCCGCAATTTCGTTGCCAGATTGGACTTCGGCTTGGGCTAGTGCGAGATAGCGCTCATAGCTTCTCTGCGCGTTTTGAAAGTCCCTCGTCGAGTCAGGGCGGGCAATGTGCGATTTCCATTGCGTCGAACGGTTGTCGTACGGCCTCGCCGATTTGGCGCGGTGGCTACTGGGCACTATTTTTGGGCCATTCTGCATGGCGCACTCCTTGATAATAGTCGAAATTCTGCCGCGACTCGCAGGACGAGGTAGACGCCGCTGTTGATCACGTTCCACTGCACTCTTCGCAGCGGAAAAACAGTTTTTTGAGAAAGCGCTGGCGATTCCTGGAGCCGATCAGCTCACTCGCTGTCGCGGTATTTACCGACCACACGCGATGTCGACGAACCGATGACCCAGTAGATGGGTGTATCGGAAGGAATAGTCAAACTCTAATCCTCATCGCTATCGATTGGACTCAACCGCCGAAGTGGTTCGATCGCCAGGGTAATTTTTGGGCGCCTGGCAGTGTGGGCATCAAAGGACAACGCCGTTGGGGTTTCCCGGGATCGCTCGAACAACGCGGCGCCAGCGTTACCCCCAGCCGAAGCGAGCTCGTCTCTTTCACAGCTCCCCGCGATCGCCAGTCCGATCGACGCAAGGTGCGCGCGGCGATAGCAATACACAGCAAGCAAGACCCTTACTGTTGGCGACACTGCGGCAATGAGTTCGTTCAGCCCTTGCGCGCTCGCGCGATACATCTCGCCAAGCATTTGATCGGCGACCGGACAGGGCTCGTCCTCCAGATGTACTCGGTGTTCGGGCATCATAAGCGGCGGTCTCCGAGGCGGTTGGTCTCGTGGGGACCATCCGCTGCGCCGCATTAAGGTAGTGTTAACCCACCAAGGCCGCTTCCGCCATCGAGCGCCTACGGCCGCTGGCTGAGCGCGGAGTCCGATCCGCGCGAGCGACGCCGGATGCTGTGGAACTTGTTGCGGCAATCGCGGATGCTGGTTTCAGACCATCGAAGTAATTGGCGATCAACTGCACCGCAGTCGCCGACTGGCTCAAAGCCTAAAGCATTTCGCCATTGAGCGGCCGACCCTCCCCTGAGGTCCAATCCTATCGGTCGCGGCTTCTGTACGTCCGAGAAATTGGGTTCGTTTCGTAGGCCCGCGTCTTCTTTGCTTCGCGAGAACGGTTGAATGGAGAACCTTGAAGCACGGTATTTCCGGGCTTTAATACCCTCAGCTGATTATGCGCCGTTGCCTATCGCAACGGATGCCAAAAATCGACACCCCAATCAAGATAAAGGATCCCATAGAGAAGAAGGATTCCCGCTAGCCAGACGACGACGGCCACGATTGCCCAGATCGCCCACCTAAAATAAGTTTTAACGCGCATCTTCGGAGCAGCTCCTCAAAGGGTCAGGTTCTTTTCTGTTGCCGGTTTCGCAGCCGGACACCCGGGCCGCCCCCGTTCTCGTCGATGGACGCCAGATGTTGGCGTTCGGCTTGCATCGGCCAATTCGCAAAACTGCAATCCTTGGTTGATAACAAAGCAATTACACTTTCAAGGCCGCTCGCGCGCCTCTCGGGGCGCGCAAACCAAACAAAGGGTAAATTCGTTTGCTTGCTAAGCGGAGTTCAGTCGCTTGCGCGGCGGTGAAGATGCTTCGGAGACCGAGGGCGACATCGACTTTACACCTCTCACCATCAACAGCCGCTTGATGCATCGGT
>JBAUGC010000437.1:0-2720 GCA_049679485.1 Xanthobacteraceae bacterium | reverse complement strand
CCATGCGCCGCCACAACATGTTGCGGCCAGAGACTTTGATTGGCAGCGAGACGACCGGCATCACCCCGTCCGCGGCGTCGGGGTAAGCCTCCGCCCATTGCCAAGCATTCATGCCGCCCATCGACATACCGAGGATGGCACGTAGGTGGTTGATCCCGAGCGTCTCGGTGACGAGCTTGTGCTGCAGATCAACAATGTCGCGATAGCCGTAGTTTGGGAAGCTCGCCTTCAGTCCATCGCTTGGCTTACTCGATTTGCCGTGGCCAACATTGTCCGGGAAGATCAAGTAGTAGCGGCGGGCATCCAATGGCCTGCCCGGATCGAACAGCGTCTTCACATACAGTGGGCTGCGCAGCGCCAGACCATCGGCTCCCGTCCAGTGCAAAACGAGAACCGCATTGTCGATGTTCCCAGCGGCGTTGCGACGTGGTTCGCCGAGTGTCACATAGTGGATACGCAAACGCGTGATGGTCTCGCCGTCGCGGAAGTTGTAGTTCTCGAACGAGGCGTCGGCCTGCTTGGCGATTGGCGCATTCGCTTCGTCCTGCGTTGCCGCAGGCGAGGCGAATGAAGCCGCGCTCAGCAGCGCGACGCACAAGCCCAACAACAAGTTGCGACGCCACAAGTCCGGCAGCCGCGCCGAAAAGAATTTCGGCCGTGCCTCAACGTCGCGCAACACCCATAAGCGAGAGGTGTCACTGCCAACATCGACGCCTTTGACCTTGATTGTGGCGGGCATAGCTGCCGCCAGCCTATTCGCGTCAATCACGCTCCGGCCGATTGGAGATGTCTGACGTTGTATCGGCCGGCCGGAACGGAACTTGAGAGCCTGCCGGACATCGCACGGCGTGCCGCCTCGAACCGATCCCACTCTGCTTTGTCGGGGAGCGAAGGAATAGTGACGATCTCGCCCTGGTCGAGGCCAGCGAGCGCGGCGTCGACGACGTCCTCTACCGACATCACGATGCCGGCGGGTAAATTGTGAACCGGCAGGCCGGCGGTATCCCAGAATTTCGTTGCTATCGCTCCGGGCAGGACCGCTTGGACCCGTACGCCCTTCTCCGCCAATTCATGATTGAGCGACTGACTGAAAGCGAGCACGAAAGCTTTGCTCCCGCCATAGACGCCGTTGAGCGTCTCGGGCGAGATCGCAACCATCGAAGCAATGTTGACGACGGTGCCGCCGCCGCGGACGACGAAGCCGGGCACCGCAGCGTAAGTCAGCCGCGTCAGCGCGCCGATATTGAGGCGGATCATCGCGTCCATCTTCTCAACGTCAGAACTGAGCAATGGCGCGGCCGAGCCGATGCCTGCGTTGTTCACCAGCAGCGTGATGCTCGTATTGGTCCGCAGTGCCGTCTCGATGCGGCCCAAATCCGCTTTCGCGTCGAGATCCGCTACGATTGTCTCGACCGATCGGCCGGTCGCGTCTTTCAGACGCTGGGCCAGCGCTGCTAACCGGCTCCCGTTGCGGGCGACGAGGATCAGGTCGTAACCACGCTTTGCGAGGCGGTCGGCGTAAATGGCGCCGATTCCGCCGGAGGCCCCGGTGATAAGCGCCGCGCCCTTCGTTTCGGGACTGCTCATATTCCACCTCTTCTGACTGCTGGCTTCCGCCACTGCCGGGTTGACATAACGCGTATATGCGCCTATCTAAGCGCATATGCACATTTGTCAAGTGAGGATTTAATAATGGCCGCAGATACCGTACCGACGTCTGAAGATTGCAATTGCTACGCGGTCCGCGCGGCGGCGCGGCACGTCAGCCAATTCTACGATCAGGTGCTGGCGCCGACCGGGCTGCGCACCACCCAGTACTCGATGCTGGCGAAGCTCAAGCGCAGGGGACCGCTGACCATCAACGCTCTTGCCGCCGACATGGTGATGGATCGCACGACGCTCGGACGCAACATTCTGCCGCTACAGCGCGATGGGCTGATCAAGATCGAACCGGACGCCGCCGACCGCCGCGCCAAAGCGCTGCGCCTGACCAAAGCCGGTGAGAAACGCCTGCAGGCCGCGCGCGAAAGATGGGCCGTGGCGCAGACGCGCTTTGAAAGCGTGTTCGGGAGCCGGCGTGCCGCAGAGCTGCGTGGGCTGTTGCGGTCGGTGGTAGCCGGCGAGTTTGCGCCGCCGGCCTGATTTTCCGACCGAGACGGGCGGCCCATCGAAAGTTGGTAGCTCATCATGGACGCACTAACGAACAGCGACACGAAGACCACCGCAAAACCAAAGCGACGACTCACGTTCAAGCAGCGGACGTTGGTTGGTCTGGCCTGCGTTGCGGTTTTCGCAGCGTCCGCATACGGCTATTATTGGCGGACGGTCGACCGCTTCTTCCAAAGCACGGACGACGCTTACGTTGGCGGCAACGTCACTCCGATCTCGCCGCACATTTCCGGGTTCGTCGCGGCAATCCTGGTCGGCGACAACCAGCGAGTCAACGCGGGACAGCTGGTGGTTCGCCTCGATGATCGTGACGTCCGCGCCGCGGCCGATCATGCCGAAGCCATCCTCAAGGCGCGCAAAGCGACACTGGAGAGTTTGCGCGCGAAGTACGAACTGCAGCAATCGACCATCCAACAGGCGAGTGCCAACCGGGATGCTAAAATAGCCCAGGCCGATTTTGCCAAGATAGACGCCGAACGCTACCACGCGCTTGTCGTTTCCGATTCCGGCTCCCGCCAGGATGAGCAACGAACGGCTGCTCTCGACAAGCA
>JBAUGC010000436.1:0-2311 GCA_049679485.1 Xanthobacteraceae bacterium | reverse complement strand
CGGGGCCGAACTGCCAGGTGGTCGTTGCATTTGGCGGCGCCATTGCACCGGAAGCAATCGCTGCCGTCGGGCTGATGGCCGAGGACCGGCGCGATGTCGGCCTGCTTGCCGTCACCTCGGCCGACCGGCTCAATGCCGGCTGGACCGCCGCACAACGCGCACGAGAACGCGGCCTTCTGCATGCGCGTTCGCATATTGAACGGCTACTCGCCGATGTGCCACGCGGGTGCGGTATCGTTTCCGTGCTGGATGGACATCCGGCAACACTTGCCTGGCTGGGCGCGGTCGCTGGCCACCGCGTGCGTCCGCTCGGCGTGGAGCATTTCGGGCAGACCGGATCTCTCGCAGATCTCTACCATCACTACTGCATAGATGCTAACGCCATTGTCGCCGCGGCTCAGGCCATCGCGCCCGGCCGGCCAATCCGGCACCTCAAGGCGCTATCCTAACAACCTAGACGACCGATTCCATGAAACCGATCATGGAACGGGAGATTTGTTGGTGGATTCCTTGTTTGTGGTTGATCGAACGAGGAGCGGCATCATGGCCGGATGGCGGCGAGCGGTCGAGTTGGCGATGACCGGTGATGAGATTGAAACACTGACGGCTCTTTCGCGGTCGAGGACGGAGCCGGCGAGCCGGGTATCGCGGGCAGCGATGTTGCTCGCCTATCGCGAGCGGGTGTCGTTTTTTGCCGTCGGACAAAGACTTGGCGTGCATCATCAGACGGTCCAGCGCTGCGTCGAGCGGGCGCTGGCCTATGGCGCGCTGGCGGCCCTCGACGACCGACCGCGACCGGGCAAGGAGCCGACGATCACGCCGGAAGCGAAAGCCTGGTTGGTATCTCTGGCGTGCGACAAGGCCAAGCAGCATGGCTATCCGCACGAGCTGTGGACGACGCGGCTTTTGGCCCGTCATGCCCGCGAGCGCGGACCGGCGGCGGGGCACGAATGTCTCGCCCATCTGGTCCAGGGCACGGTGTGCAAGATCCTCGGCCAAGAGGACATCAAGCCGCACAAGGTGCGCTACTACTTGGAACGGCGCGACGCCGAGTTCGAGCAGAAGATGGCGCAGGTTCTGTGTGTCTACCGCGAGGTCCAGGTCCTGAAAAAGGCCGCCGCCAAATCGAAGAAGTCGGCGAAGCCGGCAGCGATCGTCTCCTACGACGAGAAGCCGGGCATCCAGGCCATCGCGACGACGGCGCCGGATTTGCCACCAGTGCCAGGCGTCCATGCAACCTTGGCGCGGGATCATGAGTACAAACGCCATGGCACGCTCAGCCTGTTGGCCGGGATTGATCTGCTCACCGGCAAGGTCCACGCTCTCGTCAGAGATCGCCACCGCAGCCGCGAGTTCATCGAATTCCTCAAGCTTCTCGATGCCGCCTATCCGGCCAGCACCGCGATCAAGTTGATCCTCGACAATCACTCCGCACACATCTCAAGGGAAACCAGAGCCTGGCTCGACACACGACCGGCAGGCCGCTTCGACTTTACGTTCACCCCCAAGCACGGCTCCTGGCTCAACCTCATCGAGGGCTTCTTCTCCAAGTTTGCCCGCTCCGTCCTGCGTCACATCCGAGTGGCGTCAAAACACGAACTCAAGAAACGCATTATGGCCGGCATCGACGACGTCAATCGCCATCCAGTCATCCACACCTGGTCCTATAAGCTCGCCGAGGCTGCCTGATATGATTCGAACCATGGAAACGCTGACCTAGTCGCCTTCGCCATTGATTGTGACCGGCTGAATCTTTGTCGCCGCAAACCAGCGATGGAGGTGATCCGTTGGCCGGGAAAGACAGCGCCGTCAAGAAATACGTGATCAGGTTGAGTGCGGAGAAGCGCGATCAACTCAACGATTTGATCCGCTTCCGGCAGCGCCTGTTGCACCAATTTCAACAGGCACTGGGCCTATCCGACTGCCAAAGAAGTATCTATAGTTTTGGACTATCTAGGCCCATGGTCACAAAATTGCAGTGGTTGCGATCAGGTTTGTTTGGCTCGCAGGTTATGCCTGCCACGGTTAGTGCTAGCAAACCTAGCAAGATTGCAGTTCGTCAGATTAACGATACTGACATCCCAGCGGCGCAGAATCTTCTCGCCCGCGGATATGATAGGCCGTTGAGATTTTGGGAACATGTTTTCGCTTGTTTAAGCCGTCGATCGCTGCCCGCAGGAAATTTTCCCCGGTACGGATACGTTATCGAGAGCGACGGCAAGCTGGTAGGCATTATGCTCTTAATATTTTCAACTATTTGGGAAAACAATGAAGCCAAGATTCGATGCAACGGGTCCAGTGTGTATGTAGA
>JBAUGC010000435.1:0-3859 GCA_049679485.1 Xanthobacteraceae bacterium | reverse complement strand
GAGGAAGTCGTGCTCGGTGCGGGTGCCGTCTTCGCTCGACCATTCGACGTCGTCGGTGTGGCCGCGCGCACGCGTCACCTGGGCGATCACCATTTCGTAGACCTCGTGCGGCTCCTTCTGGAGCTTGTATTTCATGTGCACCGGCGAGGTGGAGAGAAACGTGTGAATGCGCCGGCGCTCCGCCGGCCTGATTGCCTCGGCGCAGCAGTCGATGTCCTTGAACGCGGCGCGGGCGAGCCCGCAGACCACGGCCTTCTTGGTGCGCTTGGCGATCTCATGCACGGCGGCGAAATCGCCGTCCGAGGCGATCGGAAAGCCGGCTTCGATGATGTCGACGCCCATCTCGTCGAGCAAAGCGGCGACTCCGAGTTTCTCTTCGTGCGTCATGGTCGCGCCGGGGCATTGCTCGCCGTCGCGCAAGGTGGTATCGAAGATAACGACGCGGTCCTTATCGGACTCGGCTGGAGTGCTCATTGGTCAGGTCCTTCTCGTCTGCGCCCGGTGCTCTCTAGGCTTTGGGCGCTCGTGGGTCCGGTAGCTTCTCGCCGACCCCTGAGTGCCCAGGCGCAAATGCCCAGACGGCCCTCAGGGGGCAATAAGGAGCAGGAGCCCGCCGAGAATGAGGGCAGCGCCGGGACCAGCCTTGCCGGCTGCCCGTTCGATCGCTTTCAAATCGTCGCGAATCGACATGCGCTTCCTTTGGCTTCAAGGTTGCGGAGAAGGGTAAAGACCGCATTAAGCCTTAAAGACGCGGCCCTTGTAGCGGATAGATCGGCGGCCGCGCAAGACCCTTGCTGCACAGATGGGGGCTATTGCGATACAATCAAAGAAACGACAGGGAGACTGACCTATGATTGTCGAATACGTCCAATTCAAATATCCGCCAGGCTGGACCCGCGAGCAGATTTTGGACGACGCGCGCCCGACCGCGGTGAAATGGCGCGCCAACGAAGAACTCATCCGCAAGCATTATATTGCCGGCGACAACGGCGCGGGCGGCGCGTTCTACATCTGGCCCTCAAAGGAAGCCGCGCAACGCGGCCACAATGCCGAATGGCGCGCCAACATCGAAAAGCGAACCGGCTCGACGCCCGTGATCACCTATTTCGATTTGCTGATGATCGTCGACAACGAGGCCGGCACCACCATCGAATTTCCGGCGAATGTCACGGCGGAGGCCGCGGAATAGCCAACGCATTATCCGTGGGACGCGGCTCCGCTACCTACTCAAGTCCGTAGTGTCGGTGACAGGCGGCGCAAATGCCATCGAGCCGATCGCTGACTTCCGAGATTGTTTTTAGATCGTGAGCTTCCGCGGCGACATACGCCTTGCTCGCGGCCTCACCCAGTCTTTTGGCATACCCGTTCCATTCCGCATCGAGCGCCCGTTGCGGAATCATCAGCGCATTTGCAGCCTCGGCGAGCGTCGCCGCGCCGCTCACAATCTGCTCCCAGTCTTCGTCCGATTTAGGCGCGAGATCGTGTTCGCCGTTTGCATCGATGACGACGCCGTTGACGCTCCAGACGATCTTGGCCGCAGGCGTGAGCACATGCTCCATGAAGGTCTTCATGTCGACATATGGCTGGAACGGCGGCGCCGGCGCGCGGTCTTCGCCTATGGACGATCGCAGCATCGCGGCGAGGATAATGGCCGCGGCTACAGGGACGACAAACGAGCGCATGGCGGCCATGTCACCCGACCGGCATGGTAAAGCCGATCCATCGGCCGCACGCGACCACTGCGATCCACACCAGCAGCGATATGCCGCCGGCAAGTCGTGCGGATAGCGGCGGGCGGGCTTGATTATCCCATCGGGGCTGATCCCTTGCGCTGACAAAATGAAAGATCAGCATGTTGACGCCGGCGACAGCAAATGAGAACGAGCTTGGCGACGAAATAGCCGTTGCCAAGGTATTTGGTGGCGTTGGAGATAAACATCAGGAACCCGGACGCCACGGCGACCACGTAGGCACCCCAGGTCAGCGGCAGGATTCCGCGCGTCACGGCGCTCACCGGACGCCTGGCCCAGGCCAGTCCAAGCAGCCGGAGATCGACGGCCATAATCGAGCCGACGACGAGGCAAATCGCGAGCACGTGCACCGACTCGATCAGCGGAAACAGCAAATCGTTCTCGCGAATCGCGTCCGCGAGGCTGCTGTCTTCGAAGAACGCGATGATGTCCTTGAAGTGCAGCATCAGCCGACCTGCGTGTAGGCGATCCAGCGGCCGGCGAAGATGATGCAGCACCAGACGAGGATGGAGAGCGTCGCCGCGAACCGCGCCGCGATTTGCCGGCCGCGATCTTGCTCCCAAAATTCCGGAGCCGACGACAACGACCATTGCAGGGCGATGGTCAACACAACGGCGAAAGCGAGCAGCGTCATCTTGAGATAGAAGGTGGTGTTGAGCAGCGAGCGCCGCGGCTCACCGACAATGAGCAGGCTCCCGGTGAGCAGAAGGATCAGCAACACCGGCCAGATCACCGGCAGGAAGCGCCGGGCGACGTCCTTGAGCGGCACGTCGCGTTGCAGCGCGCGCCACAGGCGCAGATCGACGATGACCGCGGAAAAGAACAGCACCGCAATGGCGAGAATGTGAATCGTCTGAAGTGCTGGAATGACCCAGCCCACGGTCTGGATTGTATGGCTGAGCGCGGTCGCCCCGAGCCACTTGGCAAAGTCCCCGATGATGGCGCCGGTCACGACGTCACTGATCGGCGGGTGTGAGACTGAAGCTCAGTTCCTTGCCGTCCGGCAGATTCACTTTCATCAGGAACCCGCCAATCCTGCCGTCGCGAAGCGGCGCGTAATGAAAAATCGCGTGATCGCCGGGCTGCAGCGAATGCTTGGTCCAGCCAGACCGAGTCAGAACCCCGGGGCTCGAGACCTCGAACACCCAAGTCTGAGCCGGCTTGCCGTCCTTGGCGTCGGCTTCGACCACGAAAGTAATGTGCGGGTTGGTCCAGTTGACCGTCTTGACAGTACCTTCCAGCGTCTGCGGATGCTCCGTGTCGTAGGCCGCGCCTGAATGGTGCGCGAATGCCGCGCCGACAAGGCTCAACAATAAGCCCGCTGCCAGGAGAATCTTTTTGAGCGACACCGCCTCTATCCTTATTTCACTACGCGGACCGAACCGTCCGGATTTTGTGGCTGGGGAACGAATATGTCGTTGCCGTATTGATCCTTCCCGGGAACGAGGTCTTCCTGCTCGCATTCACCTTCGATGATCTCATAGTGACGCTCGGGGTAGCGGCGGAAAATGCGGGTCGTCTTCCAGGTTTCCGTCAAGACTTTCGGCGCCGTAATTTCAAGACCGTCGTGCAGGACGTTCGGCTTCGCCAGGTGGAGCCGCTCGACGATATGCATGTCGCCATCGTTGGGTATGCCCACCGCCTCGCTGACGGCGATATACGCCTGAGGCGCGATCGCGGTGGTGTCGATGACGAGAACATCGCCCTCCCAATGTCCGATGGAGTGACCGTGCAGGGTCAGATCGGGATCCTCGGGATGCGGCCGGCCGTCCATATAGATGCGCCGCATCCGGTTGCCATCGACCTCGCCAAGCATGGTGATACGGCCGGGCGTGGTCAGCCACTCGAACGCGTTGTGCGTGATCAGCATCCAGCTCGGCATGCCATGCGGCAGGCAATGGCTCAACACCAGAAACGGCCGGCCGGCTTTCTCTTCGGCAACCAGACGCTGCACCTGAGGCAGAATATCGGGCTTCCACGGCGGCATATTTTCGACTTCCTGACGGTGCTGGTCTTTGACGTCAGGAATCCACACGCCGTTGAGATCAGACGGCTCGGCGCGAGCATTGGAAGCAGCGAATGTTACAACCGGCGCGACCACCATACCC
>JBAUGC010000434.1:0-2363 GCA_049679485.1 Xanthobacteraceae bacterium | reverse complement strand
TGCCGGGGAGCCGCGCCGCCAGTGCGCGCAGGCCGTCGCGCGCGCGTTCGACGTTGAGCGGAATGCCACCACCGATCAGCGCCGGCGGGATGCGGCCGAGAATGAGATTGGCGTCGGTCAGCGTCGGCTCGTTGCCGCCGTTCGGATAACACATCGGCCCCGGCACGGCGCCGGCGCTGCGCGGCCCGACGCGGAGTTTGCCTTCGCGGGTGATCCAGGCGATCGAACCTCCGCCGGTGCCGATGGTGCGCACGTCGAGCATCGGAATGCGCACCGGGAAGCGGCCGACATGGCCGCCATTGGTGATCTTCGGCTTGGCTCCCTCGATCAGGCAGAGGTCGGTCGAGGTGCCGCCGCCGTCGAGCGTGACCAGATCGGGGAAGCCGGCGATTTCGGCAATCACCGCGCTGCCGAGCGCGCCGGCGGCGGGCCCGGACAACGCCGTGGTGATCGGCTTTCGCATCACCTGATCGGGACTGGCGACGCCGCCCGACGATTGCATCACCAGGAACGGCTTTTTGTTCAGCTCGGGCCCAAGCTCGTCGCGGATGCGATCGAGATAGCGGCTCATGTGCGGCTTGATGAACGCGTCCACCAAAGTCGTCACCGCGCGCTCGTATTCGCGGTACTCGGGCAGCACGTCGCAGGACAGCGACAGCGTGCAGTCCGGATATTCTTCGCGGAAGATCGCCGCGGCACGGCGTTCGTGCGCCGGGTTGGCGTAGGAGTGCAGGAGACAAATGCCGACCGTGTTGATGCCGCCGGCGCGGAAGAAGCGCGCGGCGGTGCCGACGCTGTCCTCGTCGAGCGGCCGCAACTCCTCGCCGAGAAAGTTGAGGCGGCCGCCGATCTCGCGAACATAATGCAGCGGCACAATGCGCTCCGGCTTCACCCAGAAATACGAATTGCCGTAGCCCTCCGGGACCGCTTGCCGCGCGATTTCGAGAATGTGCCGGAAGCCCTCGGTGACGATCAGGCCGAGGCCCGCGATCTCGCCCTGAAGGAGCGCATTGGTCGCGACCGTAGTGCCATGCGCCAGCACGGCGAGATCGTCGATGCCAGCGCCGCTCTCGCCGAGAATGGCGTGGACGCCGCGCACCAGCGCGATGGCCGGATTCGACGGCGTCGATGCGACTTTCGTCACGCGCATCGAGCCGGAAGCATCATCGACGCAGACGATATCGGTAAAAGTGCCGCCGGTATCGATCCCGATCCGCAGCGTCGCACTGCCGCTCATGCCCCCACACTCCATCTCTCACACGACTTCCGGCCGGAATATTTATGCATAACAAACCGATATCTCCTATCGGCTTGCCCCGTTTTCAGCAACACGGAGGCGATTGCGATACAGATATGAATTTGACGATTGGGCCCAAGGCCGAAGTCGTCGTGTTGCTTGGTCAGCTTTTAAAGTCGTTTCCAGACTTGGAGCTGGTTGAAGCTCGCGGTGCGCACGGCTTTATGCAAAAGGCGCCAACACCATCGGCATCCAGTGCGCGCTTTCCGGAGCTCACGCCGAGGAGTGGTTTCCGCGCGGTAACGCGCACTTCTCGCCGCCGCTTTCCGGCATCCATCCCGACAAACATCACGTGATGAAGATACGGGCGTGCGCCGTATTCACATTCGACGCCAACAACAGGATTTGCCGGCTCGCGATTTATCTGGATCGGTACCGGATGATGCGGCAACTGACGCCGGCGCCATAGACCCGGGGGGCCCGCCTTTAGCCAAGGCGCGGACTGACAAACGCACAGCCATGTCCCCTTTTGCAAAAGGTGCGGACATCGCAATTTCGCCGCGTCACGTCTCGACGCCCGAGCACAGCCGTGAACCATTGTCTGGCCTGAGCAACTACTTTGCCGCGTCGTAGGGGTACGAGAGGCTGCCCGACTTAAGTTCCGGCGGCCACAGTATGACCTGTTTCTTGAAGTCTCTGAATTGCGCAAGGCCGTTATCTTCAACGTTCTGATATTGGCTAACCAAGAGCCTCGGCTTGAGCCATTCTCCGTCGGGACCAAACGCAATCTCGCCGGCAACGGTTTTGAAGCTGTGGGAATGGATGTAGTCGGCGAGTTTCGCCTGGTCGAGCGAATTGGTCGCTGCTACGGCCTCGGCAAGCAGTTGCATCGCCGCATAGCCATAGGGTGCGTATTGATAACCGAGCGGGTCGGCGTTTTCACGCACGGCGCGCTCCTGATATTTCTTCAGCACCTCCTTGACCCCCGGGAAATCAAAGCTCGGCGCCGGCACGAACGTATCGGCAGTGCTGACCACGCCGTTGAGCAGCGGTCCGAGTTGCTTTTTGAACACGGCAGCAAGCAGCCCGATCATGTTGCCGCCGAACATCTTGGTTTTCAGTCCGG
>JBAUGC010000433.1:0-8838 GCA_049679485.1 Xanthobacteraceae bacterium | reverse complement strand
TCCCACCCTTGCGGAACGCCTGCGTGATCGTTTCGGCGATGGCGTAGATCGCGTTCCGCAGCCCAGCATCCTGTGCCGCGCGGTCCAGCGTCTCGCACGAGCGGCGAAAATGCCTGGCAACAGTATCGTTTTCGTCGGCCATCAAACCTCTCTTGTCAGTGCTGGGCGTACTGTCATGCGGTAATGCATTGGCCCGTCAAGGGCTTGCGCACGTCGCACCGTTGAGCATTACCCCATTGAAGTTCCAGTGGAAACTGCCTGACATTTTCCCTTGCAATTGCCCCCATCTGGCTAAATAAAGTGGCAATCCGACGGGTGATAAGGGGTCGTCTCCATGGGTTCCGATTTAGACCTGCTGCTCATTAATCCAAATGGGCGGGATCGTATATATCAGGAGCTTGGCGAGGAATTGACTGCAGTCGAGCCGCCGCTGTGGTGCCGGCTGATCGCAGGCTACGTGCGCGATCGCGGTTACTCGGTCGAAATTATCGACGCAGAGGCCGAGGGTTTTGGGCCAGAGACCGTCGCCGACAAAGTGGCGGCGCGCCGGCCGCGGCTAACCGGCATGATCGCATTCGGCCATCAGCCTTCCGCATCCACTCAGCAGATGGCGGCGGCGAGCCCGACCTGCCGCGCGATCAAGAATCGAAATGCTGATCAGCCCATCATCATCGTCGGCGGGCATGTCGCCGCCCTGCCCGACCGCACGCTGCGTGAGGAAGCCGTCGATTTCGTTTGCAACAGCGAAGGACCGGTGACGATCCAGGAACTGCTCGACGTTTTGCGCGCCGAAGCACCGTATGACTTCACCAAAGTGCAAGGCTTGGTATGGTGGGACAACGGCAACGTCCGTAACAACCTCTCGCCGCCGCTGATCAAGGATCTGGAAAAGGACCTGCACGGGAATGTCTGGGAGCTTCTGCCCATGGACAAGTACCGGGCGCACAACTGGCAGTGCTTCGGCGATCTGGAATCGCGCAAGCCCTACGCGTCGATCTACACGTCGCTGGGGTGCCCCTATAAGTGCACGTTCTGCTGCATCAATGCGCCGTTCGGAACCAACCGCTACCGCATGCGGGCGCCGAAGGCGGTAGCTGCGGAAATCGATCACCTGCACAACACCTACGGCGTCAAGACCTACAAGATTATCGACGAGATGTTCGTGCTTAACGAGCGCCACGTCATGGCAATCTGCGACGAACTGATCGCGCGCAATTACGGTCTCAACATCTGGGCGTACGCACGGGTGGATACCGTGCGCTCGCACATGCTGGAGAAACTGCGCAAGGCCGGCGTACGGTGGCTGGCGCTCGGCATCGAGTCCGGCAGCGAGCACGTCCGCGACGGCGCCGAAAAGTCGTTCTCGCAAAACGAGATCGTCGACATCGTCCGCGAAATCCAGAAGGCCGGCATCAGCGTCATCGGCAATTTCATCTTCGGTCTGCCTGACGACGATCTCGAATCCATGCGGCAGACGCTGGAACTTGCAACCGAACTCAACTGCGAGTTTGCCAACTTCTATTCCGCAATGGCCTATCCCGGATCGCCGCTCTACGGCATGGCGATCGAAAACGGCTGGGCGTTGCCTAACACCTGGAGCGGCTTCTCGCAGCACAGCTTCGATTGTCTGCCGTTGCCGACCGAGAAGGTTTCGGCTGCGCAGGTGCTCAAATTCCGAGACACCGCCTTCGACCAGTATTTCACCAAGAAGCGTTACCTCGACTCGGTCACGCAGAAATTCGGTTGGGAGACCCGGAAGCACATCGACAAGATGACCCGTCACAAGCTTCGGCGTAAGATCGTCGAAGATATGGAAATGTCCGACGCACAGCCTGCCGCGTGAACGTTTCAACACGCGGGAGGTGTTTGGAGGCACTCGACATTCTCGTCCTCGCTGGCGGGCTAGGGACACGCGTTAGGCCGGTGCTAGGCGATTTGCCCAAAATCCTGGCCCCGATACTGGGACGACCCTATCTCGCCTATCTGCTCGAATGGCTGGAGCGCTTCGGTGCCCGGCGGGTCGTTCTCGGGTTAGGTCATCGGGCGCAGGCGGTTGTCGACTACCTTAGGGATGCGCAACCACCCACCGGGATCGAGGTCACAACAGTGGTCGAGCCATCGCCCCTGGGCACGGCAGGCGCAATCCGCTTCGCGCGCGGCGCGCTGCGAAGCGATCCGGTGCTGGTGATGAACGGCGACAGCTTCACCGACGCCGACCTTTGCGCTTTCGTCGACCGCCACCGCGCCGCCAAAACCATTGGCACCGTGCTGTGCGCCGAAGTCGACGATGCCGGGCGCTACGGGCGCGTTGAGCTCGATCGAAGCGGCTGCATCGGCGGCTTTATCGAGAAGGATGCGAACTTTCACGGCACTGCCCTGATAAGCACAGGAGTTTACCTGCTGTCGGCGGATTTGCTGGACGATATCGCTGCCGGTGACGCCGCTTCGATTGAGCGGGACGTGTTTGAACGCCTGCCGTCGGGAACGCTTGCCGGCTTTGCCGGCCGGTTTCGCTTTATCGACATCGGCACGCCGGAATCGCTGGCGCTCGCCGCCACGGTCGTTGACGCCGGTAGCGCGAGCTAAAGTAAGGAGTGGGGTTCATGATCATCAGCCGGACCCCATTTCGAATTTCGCTATTTGGCGGCGGAACCGACTACCCCACCTGGTTCCGCGAACACGGCGGCTCGGTCATCGGCACCGCCATCGACAAATATTGCTACATCAGCGTCCGCAGGTTGCCGCCGTTCTTCGAGCATAAATCTCGCATCGTCTATTCGCAGGTCGAGTTGGTCAACGCGATCTCGGACATCAAGCACCCGGCGGTCCGCGGCATCCTGTCCGATCTGGGAATCGGGGAAGGCCTTGAAATCCATCATGACGCCGACCTACCGGCGCGTTCCGGACTGGGCTCCAGCAGCTCATTTACCGTCGGGCTACTGCATGCCCTGTATGCGCTCGACAGCAAAATGATCTCGAAACGCGATCTGGCTCGCGAAGCGATCCGCATCGAGCAAGATGTGCTGAAAGAAAATGTCGGCTCGCAAGACCAATTGTGGGCGGCCTATGGCGGCTTCAATCGCATCGACTTCTATTCCGACGGCACGTTTGCGGTGGCGCCGATCATCCTCCCCCAGGAACGGCGCGAAGAGCTCGGGCGCTCCATTATGCTGTTCTTCACCGGCTTCTCCCGGTTCGCATCCGATTTCGCCGAAGACAAGATCAAAAATATGAACAATCGCAAGAGCCAATTGCGCGCAATTCGAAGCATGGTCGACAGCGCCGTCGACGTCCTGCTCGACAAGAATGCGCCGCTTCGCGAACTCGGCGAGTTATTGCACGAATCCTGGCGTCTCAAGCGTGAACTCGCGGACCGCGTATCCAACAATCAGATCGACGAGATCTACGAAGCCGGACGTGAAGCCGGTGCGGTTGGCGGCAAGCTTCTCGGGGCGGGTGGTGGCGGCTTCATGGTGTTCTTTGTGGAGCCTGAAAAGCGCGAGCAGGTCCGCGAACGATTGAAGAATCTAATTAACGTCAATGTCGGCTTCGACAATGACGGCAGCAAGATCGTGCTCTACCAGCCAACCGGACTGTAATGTGGCCCGCGTCGTCCTTAAAGAGCGGCGAGTAGCGGCGCAAAATAGCCGCTGGCGGATTTACTTCGACCATTTGGTCGACGACGACGGCAACGAAGTTGAAGACTATCTGGTCCTCGAAGGACGTCACCCGCGCTCCGGGCAGGTCACCGGCGTCGACGTGCTCCCGGTGCTTGGCGACAAGCTGCTTCTGCTTCGGGTCTATCGGCATCCGATCGCGCGCGAGCTGTGGGAAGTGCCGCGCGGTTTCATCGATGCGAACGAGACCGCCGCCGACGCGGCGTTGCGCGAATTGGCCGAAGAGACCGGCCTAAGCTGCGCACCAAACGATCTCGTCGCGTTCGGCACCTATGCACCGGAGCCGGGCACCATGGCCGCGTACGGCGCGCTGTTTGTGGCAACGCGCTGCGAAGGCACGCCGCGCCGGCTCCACGACGAATTGGGACACAGCGCCTTTGCCCTCTTCGACCGCATGGAGGTGGCAGACCTCATCGCCGCAGGCGAAATTGCCCACGTCGCCACGCAACTCCTCTACTACCGTTTCTGCGAGTCGTTGCGATGATATCCTCCAGCGTCGCCTCGATCGCTGGCGCAATCGATCACGAAGGCATCTGGTGCGAAGTTCGCCGCGATGCCGCCCGCGGCGGTCCGGCACTGTTCCTTGACCGCGATGGGGTCGTTGTTGAAGAGGTCGACTACCTTTGCCGGGTCGAAGACATCGCGGTCATACCCGGGGCCGCCGACGTGATCGGCGCCGCGAACCGGCTAGGCATTCCGGTAGCATTGGTGACCAACCAGTCGGGTATCGGCCAGGGCCGTTATGGCTGGAACGACTTCATAGCCGTCCAGAAGGCGATCGTGTCGCTGCTCGAGGCGGCGGGCGCCCGGCTCGACGCCGTCTATGCTTGCCCTCACCATCCCAACGGCAAGGGGGAATTTCTGCATCCCGATCATCCGGCGCGAAAGCCGAACCCCGGAATGATCTTGCGGGCGGCGGCCGATTTGGACGTGGATCTGCGCATGTCATGGCTGGTCGGTGACAAGACCGTCGACATCGAGGCCGCGCGCCGCGCCGGCCTGGCCGGCGCCCTGCAAGTGATGACAGGCTATGGTACGGAGCAGTGGAAGCACTCGGCGGCGCTGACCACGGCGAATTTCGAGGTTCGGGTGGGACTCTCGATTACCGACGCTGCGACGCTGCCGATTTTTACGATGGCCTAGAGACTACACTTGATGAAGATTGCGGGGTGACGGGATGCGATATTTTGGCAAATCTGGAAAGAACGCCTTTCAAGGTCGCTCCAGAGGCGGTTGTATGCTTCGGGCTTGGTGTGGTGCACTGTCCGGTCGGACACTGACCGCTACGACAGCTATCTTAATCAGTGAATAATAAAGCTGTTCGCGTGTAGATCGACTAAATGGACATTCGCCAAGGTAATCCTGTCGTGTGCGCCAAGGTCGATCACTGTATCCTGGCCGCCGTGCGTTGCATGGAACACTGATTGCGGCTGACCGGCGTGCGCCTCGTTCAAAAGCGTCTGCAGTTGATTGATATTGGGGACCGACGAGAAGCCATCGAGCTTAATCGTGTCCGCGCTTGTGGCGTTTGCAATGACGTCCGAGCCGAAGCCGGGTTTGAAGGCGAACGTATCATTGCCCGTTCCGCCGACCGTTACCGAGAGTGTCTTGGCCGCCGCAATGCTCGTACCATCCTGCTCAGCCTCGGCTACGGTCACCTCGTAGGATTGGGTAATAGTCCGAGTGACAGCGTCGGCGCTCAGGTCGAAGTGCCACCTGACCGATACATCCCCGTTTGCCGCATCTCCAGCGTCGGCCGTAAAGGTCCCGACGTAGCCCACAGCGGCGTTGTGCGGTGTAACCGTCACCGCAAGAGCGCCCGTCGAGTACGGGTCGTTGAATAAAAAGCTGCCACTGGCGAGAGCACGCGTCGCAGGCGGATCAATGACCAATGTTCCGCCACTTCCGTCGTTGGAAACCGTAAATGTCGAATTTTCATAGTTGCCAACAAGCGTTATCTGCGCGGTATCATGTTGGGCATCGCTGATCGTCAGAGCGCCACCACTTGCATTGCCGGTATAAGAAGCCGTCGTTTCCGGCCCATAAGAAATATCCTTCAGATCGATTTGGTCCGAGCTGGAAACGTTGCCGTTCCCCGTAAAATCAAAAATTTGCCCGCTGAACGCCGGGGCATCATCAAGCTTCAAGGTGCCGGTGGCGCCCTCGAATGTTACTGTTCCAGAGTCCGCACCAGCGATTTCGATGGTCGCGCCGGTCGCAATCGTTTCCGCCGCTTCGAAGCCGGCGGTTGCCTGTGCCTGCGCCGGGCTGATCTGGGGACTAAAGCTGTCGATATTCGGCCCGACATTTGACGAGCTACCGTCTGGATCCCACTCCCAGAAGTATGTTCCAATCAATGAAGTGCTTCCGGATTGGGCCCATGCTTGGAAGAACGCCTGGTAAAGCTCGGCCTGTAGCGCCGGATCCGTATTATTGCCTGATGCGGCCGGATCTGCAGCGGCTCCGGCGTCGTTGGCGTAGCCGAGCTCGGTGAAGATCAGCGGCTTACCGGATTGTTGCGCGAGACTTTCGAAATACTGGATCGGCGACTGATTGCCGATCACCGCGTAAGCGCCGGGATTGGCGGACGGCGTCGCCGGATCAAGCCAACCGTTTATCAGCTGCTGCAGGGTCGGGTTCGCCGCGTTCGACAGCGGCACGTAGCAGTCGATACCCTCATAGTTGAGCTGGCTCCAGAAACTCACCTGGCTCGCCGTGTTCCATGAGGCCGAATACGTCAATGCGCCGCTGAATACATCGCGCACGGCATCAATAATGCTGGTCCAATAGGGCAAATATTGTGAACCCGTGAGCTGATCGAGCTCCGCACCGATCGACAACATCTGGGCGCCGTTCGCCTGGGCAACCTCCGCTTCGGCGACGATCATCTGCTGATAGCTGGCAAAGAAAGACGCGACATTGGTCGGGTGATAGTCCTGGCGCCACTCGCCTACGCTGTAGGGGGCGCTCTCGGTCGGATTGAGGAAATCGATTAACGGCCTGACCATGACGGAGAGGCCGAGTGCTTCGGTCTGTGCGATCGTGTCGCCGAGCGCGGTGAGACTATCGGTGTAGTTTGGATCTGCTACGACCTGCGAAGTTTGAGCGTCAATACCGTAATCGAGCGTCGCTTCGATCGAATTGGCTCCGGTCTGCGCCAGACTTGGGAGCGAATCTGAATTCTCGTAGGCTCCGTTGTAGAAGGCGACGTAATCAAAGCCCTTGTATTGCAGCGATAGCGCACTGCTCGCCGTCGTCGTAGCGGTGACCGAGCTGGGGGACAACCAAGTCGAGCCCGTGGCGTCATAGGCCGTGACGTCGAGCGTGTCGCTCCCTGGCGAAGAGCCGCCGACATACTCGACAGTGCTTAGGTTGCTCGCGGCTACATAGATCCACTGGCCATCCGGCTCGGACGCGCCATTGACCGTGAAATGGCCGGAGCCGCCGCCTGCATCGTAGAACCCATACTCGCTGATGCTGTCGTTGCTCGGATTCGATATGGATGTGACGAGCGACGACACCGGGATTGCCGCATTCTCAGCGATGTCGACGTTTTGGACATTCACCGTTGGTGGTATGTCATACGTAGCGGCCGCGAGCCGACTGTAGGCGGACCAAGTCGAGGTCGTGGCGTCGTAGACCTCGACATAGAGCGTGTCGCTCCCCGGCGAGGAACCGCCGACATAGGCGGCGTCACCCAGATTGCTCGCGGCGACATAGATCCACTGGCCATCCGGCTCGGACGCGCCATTGACGGTGAAATGTCCGTTGCCGCCGCCCGCATCGTAGAACCCATACTCGCTGATGCTGTCGTTGCTCGGGTTCGATATGGATGTGATGAGTGAAGAGACCGGTATCGCCGCATTCTCGGCGACAGCGGCGTTTTGGACATGCACCGTTGGTACGACGTGCGTGGTGACCGTGAATGAGGCGTTTGTCGACCAACTTGCGGTATTGCCGTTGTAGGCTTTGACGTAGACCGTGTCGGTTCCAGAAGTGGAGCCGCCGACATAGCCGACGTTGCTTAATTCGCTGGCCGACACATGAATCAAGTGGCCGTCCGGTTGGGCCACGCCATTCACCGTCAAGCAGCCGCTGCCGCCTCCGGTATCATAGAAAGTGAAGCGACGAAATTCGTCGTGGCCGGAGCTTGACGAGACGAGAGACGAAATTGCGACCGAGCCGTGTTCAACAACGGACGCATTTTGAACGGCGGGTGGTGTATCTTCACCAAAAAGCCATCCAATAAAATGATCCAACCCAGGCCGGTCGCCCACATCTTGGATCACATCGGCCTTAAGGGCGTTAGGCAGGGGCTCTTCGCTCGCGGACGCCACCAACGCCTGCCATTCTTCGCTATACCGTCCGTCCAGCAAAGCGGAAGCAATATCCTGCGCAGTCAGGCGTCTCATCGATTCCTCAGGTTCGCGTCATTTCGCTGGATACATTGGCGCAGCATCGCCCTATCCATCTATTAGAAACTGCTAACCCAAATCCTAATCGATACGAGAGATACCTAATCTATTTCGCCACCAGCCCCTACGGCTTCGTAATAGATCTTATTCAAATGAATTTGGACATCAACTTTCTCAAATTCGCTCAAAAGCTGAACAATATTCGGGCGAGCGGTAATTTCGTACTGTTACAGCGACCGCAAACACATGTTTTGCTTGCTGGGCAGCCTGCTTCCTCGGTGGTCTCCGCGACGGAACCTAGCTTGGCGATGCCCGCATTGGCATAGAGGACGTCGATCCGACCGTACTTCTCGCGCACCGTTTGGAAGACGGCATCAAGTTCGGCGGACTTTCGTGACATCGGCAGCGATCGTGACACCATTCCTGCCGATCTTCTTTTTGAGCGTCACCCACGGACTGCGGACTGCGCCCGATCACGACGACTGTGGCGCCCTGCTTGATGAACTGTCTTGAGAGGTCGTCCCGGAAATCTGCACAGGACGATGGGTGGAGTTTCTGCCTGACGAGGGGCACGCTGTGCCCTGCGAATCAGGAGCGACTATGCAGAGACGACCGCGTCGGAACCACACACCGGGCTTCAAGTCGAGAGTGGCGCTTGCCGCCATCAAGGGCGATTGGACGTTGGCACAGCTTGCCGAGCAGTTCGACGTTCACCCCAATCAGATCACATCGTGGAAGGCGCAGCT
>JBAUGC010000432.1:0-4492 GCA_049679485.1 Xanthobacteraceae bacterium | reverse complement strand
TGTCGGCCGGCAGGAACGCGAACGTGGTGCCTGGGAATTGCTGTGGCAGTCTGGTCCGCAGCTGTTTGATGAAGTCGTCGGTCGGAGCGTGACCCTCCTTGAGGCTGATCAAGGCGTCGCCGTCCTCGGGCCCGATCGTTCCGGTGTTCTGATAGGCCATGTTGATGCCGGAAAACGGCAGCCCAATGTTGTCGACGATGTTGTCGAGCTGATCGGGTGGGATCGTCTGGCGGACGGTCTGCTCGATAAAATCGAAGAGGCGCGCCGTTTCTTCGATACGCGTGCCGGCTTGGGCGCGCGCGTGCATCAGGATCTGTCCGGAATCGACCGCCGGAAAGAAGTTCTCGCCGAGGAACGGCCACAGTCCGAACGACAGAAGCACGCAGACAAGAAAGCCGGCGATGAAAGTCTTTGGGTGGTCGAGCGCGAGCAACAAGAGTGAACGGTAGCGGTCGCGGATGCGCTCAAATTGCTGATCGAATGTCTGTTGAAAGCGCTTGAGCGGGTTGCGCGAGCGTGCCGGTGGCAGGTCATGGCCGGCGGCGCCTTGCTCGCCGCGCATGAGATAGTTAGCCATTGTCGGAACCAGCGTGCGCGACAGGATGAACGAGCCGATGAGAGCAAATACCACCGCCTCGGCCAGCGGTCGGAACAGATAGCCGGCAACGCCGCCGAGCTGGAACATCGGGACGAAGACGATGCACAGGCACAGCAAGGTGACGAAGGCCGGGATGACGATCTGCTGCGCGCCATCGAGGATCGCCGTGTCGATCTCCTTGCCCTGTTCCAGATGATAGTTGATGTTCTCGATGGTGACGGTTCCGTCGTCGACCAGAATGCCGACGGCGAGCGCGAGGCCCCCCAAGGTCATGACATTGACGGTCTCGCCGAGCCAGGACAGCGCGGTAAGTGAGAAAAGTATCGCGAGCGGAATCTCGATGAGAATGATGACCGTCGAACGCCAGCTGCCGAGGAAGATCAAGATCATGAGGCCGACCAGAGCAGCGGCAAGCGCCGCTTCGCGGATGACGCCAATTACGGCCGCTTTGACAAAAATCGACTGATCGCCGACGGCGTGAAGATTGAGGCTCGTCGGCAGACTCTCTTCGACCCGCGGGAGCAGCGATTTGATGCCGTCGATGACGTTCAGCGTCGACGCGGCACCGGCCTTTAAAATAGTCATCAGCACCGCGCGCGATCCGTTGACGCGGACGAGGTTGGTCTGGGGCGGCGAGCCTTGATGCACATAAGCCACGTCGCGCAGGAAGATGACGGTGCCGTTGACCTTCTTCACCGGCAGATCGTTGATCCTTTCGAGCACGACCGGGCTTGCATTGAGCGCTACGTTCCAGTCGAACTTGCCGACCTTCTCGTCGCCGGCCGGCAAGATGAGGTTCTGCACCGAGATGGTGTTGACGACATCGTCGGCCGATACGTTGTGGGCCTGCATGGCCTGCTGATCGAGATCGACCTGCACCTGCAGAATTTTGCCGCCATAGGGCGACGGCACCGCGGCGCCGGCGACCGTCGAGAGTTGTGGCCGGATGAAATTCTGGCCGAGGTCAAACAGCTCCATCTGCGGCAGCTTTTTGCTCGACAACGCCAGCTGGAGAATGGGCACGCTGGAAGCATTGTAGCTCAGCACATAAGGCGGTGTGATTCCCGGCGGCAACAGCTTAAGCACGGTCTGCGAGGCCGCCGTCACCTGCGCCAAGGCTGCAGCAATATCGACGTTTTTCTGGAAGAAGATTTTGACCACGCCATAGCTATTGAGCGATTGCGATTCGATGTGCTCGATATTGCCTACCTGGGCGGTCAAGTAGCGTTCGTAAAAATAAATCACGCGACCCGACATGTCGTTAGGCAAGAGTCCCGTGTAGGTCCATACGACGCTGACGACCGGAATATTGATGTTGGGAAAGATGTCGATAGGCGTTCGCAGCGCCGCCAAGGCTCCAAAGATCGCAATCACAAATGATAAGACGACGAAGGTATAAGGTCGCCGCAGCGCGATCAGAACGACCCACACGTCAGTGATCTCCTGCCGATACGGTCAGTTTTTCGGCGAACGGAAGACGCGAGTGTCAGTCGCGCAGATCCATCCAACCGGACCACGAGGACACCCTCGTGCGGGGCAAGTAATAACTGATTCACCGGATTTCCGTCGGTGTGACCGAAGCCAGCTGCCGCAACATCCGGCCGGGTTCGTCGGCGCGCCGACTAAAGTGCCATCGGACCCGGATAGGGGGCTAAGACGCAACGATCCGCCGTTTCGATCAATACGCCGGACTTTAGCGGCAGTAGGGCACACGCAACGGGAAGCTCCAAGAGGGCAATCGAAGCCCGAAACGGACCATCGTCCGCGAGCTTCACGGCCACATTCTCGTCGCTCCCCGTTTTCGTACCGAGCGTAGCCGCTCCAGTGGAGCGAGGCGCTTCGCACCGAAACAATGCTCTACGCCGGATTTGTTGACAAGCCCGATTTCGGCGTCGGGCGTGCGTCATCGGTTACGCCGGCTTCGGAGAAAAGCCTCTCATTGGAATGAGTTATGCCCCGCCGCTAGTTCACTTTCGGTAGATTGAACCGAACCGCCGACCAGATCATTATAAAGGCTTGGGTGGTCGCATGGCCCAGGGTGACGGATGGCCGGCGTAGAGGCGGCCAAAATCGCTGGTGGCGCCTTGTCATCGGGCACAGCGACGCCCGAGCAAGAGCGAACGCGTCGCAAAATGACTAGTCTGCGCAATCTGCCGCTGCCTGCCGTTATTGCGATGGTTCTTCTTGGCTCTGTGCCGCGAGCCGAAGAGCAGCCGCAGCTGTTTCCCACGCAGGATGTGGACGTCACCTACGACGTTACTCGCCCGCAACAGCCCAAGGTTCGCCAGCGGTTCCGATGGTTAACCGCTGAGCATCTGGAGCGCATCGACGGTCCAGGCAAAGCGATGACCATTTTCGACCGCAGCGCCCATCAGATCACCCTCCTCAACCCGGCAGGCCGCACCTTCCGGACGCTGGAGGGTACGCCGCGCGGACCGCCGGAGCCGACCGCCGGCGTGGAGCTCAAGCGCGGAGGCGAATCTGTCATCGCGGGGCTGCACTGCGTCGACTGGTCATGGACGGATGAGGTTGAGATGCACACCATCTGCGCCACTGCGGACGGTGTGCCACTGCGGGTCGTCGTCGATGGCGCCACCATTATGCAGGCGTGATCGGTGAGCTATCGGAAGCAGGCACCCGAGCTGTTCCAGGTGCCGTCCAACTATTCGCCGGCGTTGGCGCCTGAGGGCAACAGCGGCGACTGACCCGCGCCGCCAGTATCCGGCAATAGCAGTGGATAAGTTCGGTCCGCCCCTTCTGTTGCTGCAATGTCACATGTCTCGCCGCCCGTGGTTTGTCCCCCGCCGATCTATTGACAAGGGGTTAACGCCAACTGATGGTATCGTTATATATTTTCGAATACAGCGGCGGGGCTGTATTTACAGGGGCGGGGGGTCATGAAGAAACGAGCAAACAATTGTGTGCGTCAAATTTCGGCTGGCGGACGTTATTGGCAAGCGCTGATTGCTGCCGCGTCAGCCTGCGTGGTTGCAGCGGTGCCGCTTGCGGCCAAAGCCGACCCGCTCGATCCGCAAGTCGTAAACTCCTGGATGGCCATGGCGACGGCCACGCAAAGTGCGCAGCCGCACTGGATGACCCCCCTCGTTTTGGTCACCCCGCGCCTCGAGCAAGAATTACGCTTTGACTTCTACGACCAGCAGAACGGGACCGGCAGTCAGGGCAACGGCCAGCACATCTACAATTATGGGGGACCCGGCGGCATCCGCGCGGAATTCATCCCAACCTACTATACTGAAATAATTTTGGCGGCTCCCTCAATCGAGAACGCATGGGGCCCCAAGGGTGTGGGGCAAGGCCCGGGCGATTGGCCGGCGTTTCTTGTGAAAGACCGCTTCTTTTCCGCGAACGAGGAGAATGGCAACTATATCCTCAGCGGCTTTTTCCAGATGTCCCAGCCGTTGGGTACGCCTGGAAAAATCTCAAACAACGTTTTGATTGCTCAACCGACGCTGGCGGGCGGTAAGGGTTGGGGCGACTTCGATGTGGAAATGACAATCAGCCAGCAATACCCGGTGGCAGCGGAAGGCCTTGGCGCCACGGGCGCCACTATGCGCAATTTCGGCGATCCGGTTTTGTGGAACACCGCCTTTCAATATCATTTTTTGCAGTACTTTTGGCCGGAACTCGAGGTCAACTACGAATACTGGCCGAACGGCGAGCACTCTGGGCTGAGCCAGGTATTGCTGACGCCCGGCATCGTGTTCGGCCGCTTTCCACTTGGGCCGCCCAGACAAAATCTGATCTTCGGCGTCGGCTATCAGTTCGCGGTGACAGCAAATCCCGTGGTCTACAACAACTTGGTCGCCACTCTTCGCGTCACCTTCTAACGGCTTTTCGATCCTCGCTCAGTTCGGGATCGGGACAAGCATGAAG
>JBAUGC010000431.1:0-21557 GCA_049679485.1 Xanthobacteraceae bacterium | reverse complement strand
GTTCAAGGTCGAACTGGTCGACGCGATCCCCGAGGACCAGCAGATCAAGATTTACAAACAAGGCGACTGGTTCGATCTGTGCCGCGGACCGCACATGACTTCGACCGGCAAGGTCGGCAATTCGTTCAAGCTGATGAAGACCGCCGGCGCCTATTGGCGGGGCGACTCAAGCCGCGAAATGCTGTCACGCATCTACGGCACCGCCTTTGCCAAACAGGAAGAGCTTGACGCCTACCTCAAGAAGATCGAGGAGGCCGAAAAGCGCGACCATCGCCGGGTCGGCCGCGAGATGGATTTATTTCATTTCCAGGAAGAAGCCCCCGGTTCGGTGTTCTGGCATCCGAAGGGCTGGACGCTGTTTCAGACACTGGAGAACTATATCCGCCGGCGTCAGGCCGACGCCGGTTATGCCGAGGTCAATGCGCCGCAGCTCATCGACTCATCGCTATGGGTTGCGTCCGGCCACATGGCGACATTCCGTGACGGCATGTTCCTGGTCGAGCCGCGCAAAGAGGATGAGCGCACCTACGTCATCAAGCCGATGAACTGCCCCGGCCACATTCAGATTTTCAAAAATGGGCTGAAATCCTATCGCGATCTGCCGTTCAAGATCGCCGAGTTCGGCAAAGTGCATCGCTTCGAGCCATCGGGCGCATTGCACGGGCTGATGCGCGTGCGCGCTTTCACTCAGGACGACGCGCATATTTTTGTCACCGAGGAGCAGATCGCGGCGGAGGTGCTTGCCGTTAACGATCTGATCCTGTCGATCTACGCCGACTTCGGCTTCGATGATGTGCGCATCAAATTCTCCGACCGGCCGGACAAACGCATCGGCGAGGATACGGTGTGGGACAAGGCCGAAGCCGCCCTGATGCAGGCGCTCGAAACGTCGGGCCGGCCGTGGACGCTGAACAAGGGTGAAGGCGCCTTCTACGGCCCCAAGCTCGAATACGTCCTGCGCGACGCCATCGGCCGGGACTGGCAGTGCGGCACCGTGCAAGTCGATCTCAACATGCCCGGCCGGCTCGGCGCCTTCTACATCGATGAGCATTCGAACAAGGTGACGCCGGTGATGCTGCACCGGGCAATGTTCGGTTCGCTGGAGCGATTCACCGGCATCATGATCGAGCACTACGCCGGGCATCTGCCGCTATGGCTTTCGCCGCTGCAGGCGGTGGTCGCAACCATTACGTCGGATGCCGACGATTACGCGCGCGAGGTCGTCGCCGCGGCGCAGCGTCTGGGCCTGCGCGTCGAACCCGACCTGCACAACGAAAAGATCAACTACAAGGTACGCGAGCATTCACTGGCGAAGGTGCCGGCGCTGCTGGTCGTCGGCAAAAAGGAAGCCGCCGAGCGCACCGTCTCGATCCGCCGCCTCGGCAGCGACAAGCAGCAGACCATGGCGCTCGATGCTGCTCTTGCCGCGCTGGCGCAGGAAGCGGTGCCGCCGGACGTACGGCGATTGAAGAAGGCGGCATAAGCTTCGTTAAGCAGGTCGGAGCAGACTTGCGACTGAAATGTCCTCGTCAACGTCGGGCCAGTGAATGCCGTGCCCGCCCCCGATCAGCCGCCAATTCCGGCGCTGGTCGTCGGACGCCTCCAGCAGCCGCGGAAACCAAACAAGCGGCGCCGCCAACTCCCTGCCGTCCGCTAAAATAATGACGAGCCGGTCGTCCATCACTTTCGCATCGATTGCCGTCGCATCGTACCTAACGGCCGAAGTGGGCATTCCATGCCTCCAGGAAGTTCAAACGGTGCTCGATCACAAGCAGCCGCAGACGGTTCAACTCATGAATACGGAACCCGCGGGATTCCGCAAGGGTAACCGGTTGCAGCCAAAGCTTTGCGACTTTATCGCCGTGCTCGACGTGAATATGCGCCGGTTCTGATCCTTCAAGGCTATAAAAGAAGAAACGAAAGCCATGAATCCGCAGGACCGTGGGCATACTGAGATGCTATGAGCTTTAGTGACACCACTCAATGCCGAGAAACGCACCCGTGGGTGCTCACCGCGCCAGCACCTGGACTTCGCCGTCGACGCCGGTGATGACCTTAAAGTCGCGCTGGAAGGTCCTGCCCTCGTTGCGCGCGATCACGCGGTAGTCGCCCTCGGCCAGCACGACGCGCGGAAAGGCGCCGATTGATTCCTTGATCACGTCGCCGCCGGGCGTCAGCACCGTCCATTGGGTGTTGGCAAGCGCCTCGCCGGCCGGATCGTTCACGAGTTTGAGGGTGATGACCGCAGCACGATGGGTGACGACGATATCGGTCAGCTTGGCCGCTTGCACCCGCACATCGGAACGCACCACCGAATTGCCGTCGCCGTAATTCGAGACGATGTAGTACGTGCCCTCGGGCAACAGCACGACGTCGCCGGTCATGACGCCCTGGGCAATCGGGCGGCGCTCCGTCGTATCAAATTGACTGCCTCTATAGACGTCGAAGGAAATTTGCCCGGTGGGGATGCGGACATCGCCAACGCGCCCCTCGAGGCGGATGCCGCCGGCGGGTATCTCGAAAACCTCGCGAACCGGCTCGCCGCGCAGCTGTACCGCCTTCGCCGTACCGGCCAGTCCGAGGCTTGCATAGACGACGTAATTGCCGACCGGCAGAACGAAAGTCGGCGCCGCCGCTTTCTCCTCTTTGATCAAGCGAAACACACCGGTCGCATCGGGCTTGGCGGTATAAACGCGCCAGATGAGGCCGCCGCCAATCGCCGGGGCGTCATGCCCGTAACGGGCGGAAACCGCCAGCGCCACCTGCCCGGCGGGAGCCATCGGCAATGACTGCGCGACCGGAGGACCGGATTGAGGGACTGGCGCCATTGGCACGATGGTGGCGCCCGGGGAGCCGGTACCCGGCGTAAGCGGCATGGGAGCCGTGACTTGCGGCGACATCAAATCGCGCGACTGGGCGTTAGCTTGCACCGCAACAATGAAGAGGAAAACTAAGGCAACCGGCCACGCGCTGCCGCGCCGAATTCGCCTTAAACCCCACCCAAGCATGGCGAATTTCTTCGATCCTAATCACGGCAATTTTTGGCCAATGCAATCGATTGCCGCTTTCACCATAATATGGCTAGCAACTTGTTACCTTTCGTTCCGCGGCCGATCATGGATGGCCGTAAAAGCCGTCCTCGCCGCGGGGAAATGAGGAATCCCGTGAGTATTACAGATCTGAGATCCAAGCCCGTTCCGGGAAAGCCAGGCCGTCCGTTGATCGGACTGGTCCTTGGCAGCGGCGCGGCGCGCGGCTTTGCCCATATCGGAGTCATCCACGCGCTGATCGAACACGGGATCATCCCTGACATCATCGTCGGCACTTCGATCGGCGCTTTAGTAGGCGGCTGTTACGCCTACAACCAATTGAATGAATTGGAAGCCTGGGCGCGCTCGCTGACGGTCCGCCGGATCATCAGCTATCTGGACGTGAGAATTGGCAGTTCAGGGCTGATCGGGGGCGGCCGATTGGCAAAACAATTGGCGGAGGCGGTCGGCCCAGCTGCCATCGAAGACTTGCCAGTCCGCTATGCGGCCATCGCCACAGAGGTGGGGACCGGCCATGAAATCTGGCTGACGCGAGGTTCGCTGGCGTTGGCGATGCGGGCTTCCTACGCGTTGCCGGGAATATTTCCCCCAATGCGCGTCGGCGGACGCTGGCTGGTCGACGGCGCGCTGGTCAATCCCGTACCGGTATCGGCGGCGCGCGCTTTCGGCGCGCGCGTGGTGATTGCAGTCAATCTTGACGCGGATCGCTTCGCGCGCGGCGCAACGATCGCGAGCCATGGCTCGGACGCCGAGGATTTACCGCAGGAGCCGCCGCCGGGAACGCCGCGCAAGGCGTTCCTCGGGCTCGGCGGCATATTCGGAGCGGAACGGGCGCTAAAGCGTCAAATCCTCGCCAACGACGCCCGGCCCGGATTCACGACGGTCATGATCGAGGCCTTCAATATCATGCAGGATCGCCTGACGCGCATGCGGCTAGCCGGCGACCCGCCCGATATCCACATCACCCCGCACATCGGCAATATCGGCTGGCTCGAATTCCATCGCGCGGCGGAAGCGATCACAGCCGGCAAAATTGCCACTGAGAAGGCTTTGGAACCGATCGCCGACACTATCGCCGCTCTGGGCTGACCGCTTCGCCGCGAATCGGCGCGAGTAAAGCGAGTTATTATGAAGGCGGTAGGCGGGAGCAGTTCGTCTGACATGTGAGCTGCGTCGTCGTGCAGTTCGACTGACACACGATGTTTGCCGTCGGATTGGTGGCCGGCGTCACATTGCTGGGCGTTACTGTAGGCGAAGTCAGCGGCAGGCCAGGTACCAGACAGCTGCTTTGACAGCTCGCTGCCGTGGCATTGCACGTCATCATGCAATTGGTGACGGCGGACGTGACGCTGGACGACCGCGGCGGGGATGTAGACGGCACGCTTGGCGTGGCGATCTGCGTGAACGCGGTTGCCGGCGCCGCGGCGACGATCGCCGCCGCGATGAGAATGACAACGCCCCGCATGACCGCCTCCATTGCCGCGTAAGCGGGGACTATGATGCCACGATCAACTGCCGCGGCAAACCGGCTCAAAGAGGCCCTTTACGCCGTCATGATGTAGTCGCGCATTGCGACCGACTCGCGTTCCATCTCGGAAAGCCGGTGCTTGACGATGTCGCCGATCGACACGACACCGACCAACCGGCCCTGATCGACCACCGGCATGTGGCGAAACTTGCCGGCAGTCATACGCTCCATGATGCTCGAGACCGTCTCGCTCTCGTTGCAGGTCTCGACTTTGCGGGTCATTGTTTGGCTCACCGGCGCATTGAGCGCGGCGGCGCCGCCCTCGGCCAGAGCCCGCACGATATCGCGCTCCGAAATAATCCCGACAATGCGATCGTCGGCGCCAAGAATGAGCGCCGCACCGATGCGTTTCTCGGCAAGAAGCCGCGTCGCTTCGGCAAGCGTTGCGACGGGTTCGATGGTGACGATGTCGCGGCCTTTGGCCGCGAGAATGATAGCGACAGTCATCGTAGCCTCCCTAGCTTCACAATGTGCGGCCGCAAGAGCGGGCCGCAGCATGGCGTGAAGGTTATGTTTTGGGTCGGCGCCGAGTTCCGTCGGCGGGCTTTGCACCGGCGGACTATCCTTGCGGCTAGCCCGTCCTCGGCTGCCTGCGCCGTCGTTTCGATGTTGCGGCGCAGCGTCGAGTCTCGCTTGGATCGCCCATAACACCGGCGCTGACTCTCGTGAATGTATAACAAGCGAATACGGCAGCGGAATGGTGCAACTTAGAGATATCCCCAACGGGGCGTTAACGGCTTTGCCCGGCGTCGGCTTTCCGCCCGGGCGCGACCGGATCGAATGCGTCGAACAGGAAAAGCCCGGCGAGAAAACCGCCGATATGCGCCTGCCAAGCGATCTCCTGGCCTTCGCCAATTATCGAAACTGAACCCAAGCCGAAAAGGGCGTTCAGCCCCAGCCAGGCGACGAGAAAAATCAGAAACCTCGGGTCTCGTAACGTCGCAGTAAGCGGCGCCGCCGGCACGCGATAGGCATCGCCGTTAATCTCGCCGCGCCATACCGCAAGCGGGCTACCCTTCTGCAAGACAAAGCGCAACGCCGCCGCCATGGCCCCGGAAATGGCGGCTGACGCGCCGATCATCGGGACCATCGCGGCTGGATGAGTAATCAGATGTGCGAATGCGCCGGCGGCGGCAACCACCAGCATGAAGGCGATATAGCGCCAAGCCCCGAAACGTCGCGCGAGCGCGGTGCCAAACGGCAGCAGCCACGCGAGGTTGAGGCCGATGTGCATGAGATCGGCGTGGATAAAAGCGTAACTGAAGAAGGTCCAGAGATCGGCGCCAAATCCACCAGGCAAGGAGTCACCGAGCAGCAGATCGGTGTCATAGCGCGCCGGAATGAAAGCGAAGGTCAGCAGAAACCGCTGATCCTCGGCATCGGTCAGCACCAGCATACGCAACGCATGCACAGCCAGTAACACGACCATCGTCCCTACGACGACGGTCGGCACATTAAACATCGGCTCTGGGCGCTGATTCACCAAGACTTGACCTACCCCGCCGACATAGGCCGCGATCGTCTCGACGGCAAGGCAGTGCACGGCAGTGCACGGCAGCGCCGGCGCGGACGAAAGAAAAAGGGAGGACGTGAGTCCTCCCTTTGTAGTTAGCGGGGATTCCGCAGCTCGCACTGGGCGATATTTAAATTCGCCCTGATTGCTTCGGCGGCCAGGCTTCGCGAAAGGCCGCCAGCTGTGGTTACATCCCTCGCCTCCCCTTACCGCAAACGCGCTGCTGAGCAGCCGACGGCGCGTCACAATTGGTTGCGCGTACCCTAAGCAGCTACGCCAATGCCGCCAACGTCAACGTTTTGTTAGGATTAATTGAGTGTTGCCGCCGCTACGCCGGAGGCCAAAAGCGGCCGCGGCACGCGCCCTGCTCCAACACTTAGCGCACGGCCGAACCCAGCGATTGCTGTCTCAAACCGGGACAGTCTGACGCAGCGGAAGACTCGCGTGCGGGAGCGACCGATCCATGAAACATGCCGCCAGCCGCGAACTTTACGCCTATTGGGAAGAAAAGCGCGGAACCCGCCCGGCACCCGAACGGGCCGAAATCGAGCCCGGCGCCATTCGCGGCGTACTGAGCGACGCTTTCATCCTGGCGCTCGATCGCAGCGCCGGTCATCCAATCCGGCTCGCCGGCACCCGCGTCTGTGCGCTGTTCGACCGCGAGATCAAAGGGGAAGCGTTCGTCAATCTCTGGAGCGCTGCGAGCCGGCCGATCATCGGTAGCCTGCTCGCAATCCTCACCGACGAATGCACGGGAACCGTCGCCGGCGTCACCGCTCAAAATGCCAACGGCGAACCGATCGAACTCGAGCTTTTGTTGCTGCCGCTGGCCACACGACGGCCGAGCTTTGCGCGGGCGATCGGCGTGTTGGCCCCGCTGAAAGCTCCGCCCTGGCTGGGCGTCAGCCAAATCGGCGCACTCACGCTTGGAGGACGCCGCCATGTCGGAGCGGAACTCGAGAAACGTCTGCTGCCGCGCTTTATGACACCACGCCTGCGGCGTGGTCTGATGGTCTACGAAGGCGGACAGGGAACCGCTCCGGCCAACAAGCCAAATAATGAGGACGGACCCAGCGCTGCGTAGGCCAAACCCAAACAACGCAAATTAACGGCAACTAACGGGACATTAAGATCACGCACCTACGCTCACGCGTGCCACGGCAAGCAGATGAGCGATGGCGTTAGCTGCGGAACAAAGGCCCGGATTGCGTGCGCTCAGCGACGAACGCCGCCGCTTTCAGCGCGTGCGTGTTGATCTGTTAGGCCGCTACATGCTGCCCGATCGGCGCGAGTTTCCCTGTCAGGTGCTGAATATGTCGCCGGGCGGGATGGCCATGATGGCCCCTGTTAGCGGCCAGCCCGGTGAACGCGTCATCGCCTACGTCGATCATCTGGGCCGGCTGGAAGGCCACGTGGCACGCCAGTTTCAGAACGGCTTCGCGATGACGATCTCCGCGACGACGCGCAAACGCGACAAGCTTGCGGCGCAACTGACCTGGCTCGCCAATCGGCACATTCTTGGGCTGCCCGAAGATCGCCGCCATGGCCGTATCGTGCCGCGCAATCCGATCGCCGCGCTGATCTTACCCAATGGCGTCAACGTCAGCTGCCGTGTCGTCGACGTTTCGCAGTCGGGCGCCGCTATCACGAGCGACCAGCGCCCCCAGATTGGTTCGCTGGTCACGTTGGGCAAGGTGCCCGGCCGCGTGGTGCGCTACCTCGATGATGGCTTCGCCATCGAATTTACCCGGTTGCAGCACCAGGATTTTCTCGAAGACGCGATCAACGGCGCATAAACGGCGGCGCTTCGGATTTCTGGTCAATCGTCGTGGCCAACGGCCGATGGCAGCTCTGCGGCGATGGTGAGTACGTCGGGCGCGGCCGCTTTCGCTGCCGCGTCATGATGGTCGACATTTTTGAGCGCCGTGCGCAGCCTCCCGCCGGCCTGGTCGAGCACGCTCGCGGCTTCGTCGATGCTGCAGCCGTGCAGCAACAAGACGGCGAGCTTCACGTTGCCATCTGCACGGTGGAGCGCGTCGGCGGCTTCGCCTTCGCCGCGACCGGTAAGCCGGCGCAGAATGGTTTCGCTGCGGCGCGCGAGTTTAGCATTGGTCGCCTTTACGTCGACCATAAGTCCTTCGTGGACGCGGCCGAGGCGGATCATGACCAGCGACGACAACAGATTGAGCGCGACGCGCTGCGCGGTGCCGGCTTTCATACGCGTCGAGCCGGCAATCGGCTCCGGGCCACTGTCGAGCCAAATCGGAAAGTCCGCTTCCTTTAGAATCGGAGTATCGCGATTGTTGGCGATGCCGATCGTCAGCGCGCCGCGCTGTTTGGCTTCGCACAAGCACGCCAGCGTGAACGGCGTCGTCCCGCTCGCGGCGACCGCGATCACGACATCGGGCGCCGCGATCCGGTGCTGCTTAATCAACATCGCGGCGTGATCGGTCTCATCTTCCGCGTTCTCTGCTGACCGCAGAAGTGCGTCTTTGCCACCGGCCATGAGCAGCAACAGCCGGTCCTGTGGCCAGTTGAAAGTCGGAATAAGCTCGGCGCCGTCTTGGACCGCAAGCCGGCCGGAAGTACCGGCACCCACGTAGATCAAACGTCCGCCCCGGTCGAGACGCTCCTCCATCGCGCGGGCCGCGTCCTCGATGGCGGAAATTGCGGCACGAACGGCGGCCACAGCCGCCATTTGCCCTTCGATCATCGCATGCAGGACGTCTGCCGGTTCCCACAGATCAATGTCCGAATAGCGGGGACTGGCACGCTCGGTATCCATCGTAGTCACCAAGGCCGATAAAATTCGCTCCGGTCGCACGAGCAAACCATTTCGACCTCAATTGGTTCTTAACTTAGGCGGTGGCGATCTACTGATAGAGGAACTTTTCGCGTGGACGCTCACATACTCCTGCTCGGCATTGATGGTGGCGGCACCAGCTGCCGGGCCCGGCTGTGCGCTTTCTCCGGCGAGGTCCTGGGCGAGGCGGCGACCGGTCCGGCCAACCTCAGGCTCGGCATCGAGCAAAGCTTCTCCGCAGTGGTGGGCGCCGCGACGCTAACGCTCGACCAAGCCGGCCTCTCGCCTGCGCATCTAACACGAGTCGTCGCCTGCCTAGCCTTGGCAGGAGCGAGCGAGCCGAGCTACCTCGCCGCCGCTCAGAGCTATCCGCACCCTTTCCGCAAAACCGTCATCATTACCGACGCGCATGCCGCCTGCCTCGGTGCTCACGGCCGACGGGATGGCGGCGTCATCGTGGCCGGCACCGGCACCGTTGGCTGGGCGGTAATACGAGGAAATACCTTCCGCGTCGGCGGCTGGGGTCTGCCGGTTTCGGACGAAGGCGGCGGCGCCTGGCTTGGCTGCGAAGCGCTGCGCCGGGTGCTGTGGGCGCTTGACGGCCGCCTTGCCTGGACCGGACTCTTGCGCGCGATCGCGGCGGACTTCGGCAATGACCCGCATCTCATCGTGCGCTGGGCCGCTACCGCTTCTCCCGGCGACTTTGGATCGCTGGCACCGCGCGTCCTCGACTACGCCGCCCGGGGTGACGTCGCCGCCGTTGAATTAGCTGAGCTTGCCGCGCGCCACATCGATGCACTCGCGGCGCGGCTCGTCGAGGTCGGCGCGTCGCGATTGGCTCTGGTCGGCGGCTGTGCGCCGTTCCTGCAAAACCTTCTCTCTGAGACGACCAAATCGCATCTGGTCGAACCATCCGGCGATGCCTTACAAGGCGCCTTGCAAGTCGCGCGCTCGGCCGCGCAATCGCTGGCGCGCGTAGCGTAATGTCCGCGGCAAGCCAAGAAAGAAACCAAGAAAGCAGCTGGGCATGACCAGGTTCGGCGCCGGCATGGCCGCGGAATTGCGCGAGGCGCCCGCGGCGGTGCGCCGGCAAGCGGATAGCCTTGCTGCGCCGCTCACCGAACTCGCCGCTCGGCTCGCCGCTCGGCCGCCGGATGTCGTCGTCACCTGCGCAAGAGGCAGCTCCGCGCATGCGGCGGCCTTCGCCAAGCATTTGATCGAGCGCCACCTCGGTATTCCCGTGGCCGCGGCGGCGCCAAACATCGCCACCATCTATCGCCGACCTCTCCGCCTGCGCGGTCAGCTATTCCTCACCATCTCACAATCCGGGTCGAGCGACGATCTCATCGAAATGACCGGCGCGGCGCGGGCCGCGGGGGCGCTGACAGTCGCCATCGTCAATGAGCCGGAGAGTGTTTTAGCATCCGCGTCCGAAGTCGTGCTGCCAATGGCCGCCGGACCGGAGTTCAGCGTCGCGGCGACGAAGACGTTTATCGCTTCGCTTGCCGCCGTTCTGCGCTTGGCGGCACAGTGGAGCGGCGGCATTAAAATCCTCCAGGCGTGCGAGCAGCTGCCCGACCGCCTCGACGAAGCGGCGCGACTCGATTGGAGCGACGCGCTAAAGCCATTGGCCAAAGCGAACAGTCTCGTTGCCATCGGGCGAGGCCCGACCTTGGCCGTCGCGCGGGAGGCAGCTCTCAAGCTCAAGGAAACCTGTGCGCTGCACGCGGAGGCGTTCAGCAGTGCCGAGTTTCAGCATGGTCCGATCGCGCTGATATCGAGCACTTACCCCATGCTCGTATTCACGCCGGCCGATGAATCCGGCTCCGGTTTCGGCGATTTCGTGACCGATCTGCGCCGCAAGGGAGCCTACGTCCTCGTTGCCGAACCGGGCGAGAAGATTCCCGGCCGGCTGCCGGCGCTCGCGGCCGATCAAGCCGACGCCGACGCGATCTGTCTGATCCAAAGTTTCTACGCGTTCCTGGTCCACTTGGCCGCGCAGCGTGGCGCCGACATCGAGCGCCCGCGGCATTTGCAAAAGGTGACGCGCACCCGATGAGCGGAAGCGTCACTGCCGTCGCCGCGCGCCGGGTTTTTGACGGCATCGCTACACATCTGGACGCGGCCGTGTTGATCGATGGCGACAGGATTGGCGCCGTCGTTCCGCGCAACGACGTCGCCAGCACAATTCCGGTTCGCGAATTGCCGGACAACGCCTGGCTCGCGCCGGGTTTCATCGACATCCAGGTCAATGGCGGCGGCGACGTGTTGTTGAACGACGCGCCGACCCCCGAAGCCATGCGCGCGATCGCGGCCGCGCACCGCAAATTCGGAACGACCGCGCTGTTGCCGACGCTGATCAGCGACACCGCGGAAAAGATGGCGGCTGCGCTCGCCGCCGCGGAATCGCTGGCTGGCGTTGAGCACGGCGTGCTCGGGATTCATTTCGAGGGTCCGTTCCTGTCGCCGGAAAAGCCCGGCGTTCATGATCCGCGGGCGCTGCGTCGTCCGACGTCGGAAGACCTCGCGCTGCTCACCGCGCCGCGCCAAGGCGTTACTCTTGTCACGCTTGCTCCCGAACAGCTGCCGGCCCATTTCATCACCGAGCTCGCTGCTGCCGGCGTGCGGGTTTCGCTTGGCCATTCGATGGCCACCTATGCGCAAACGCAAGCGGCAATGGCTGCGGGGCTCACCGGCTTCACGCACCTCTTCAATGCCATGCGGCCGCTCGAAAGCCGCGAGCCGGGACCGATCGCGGCAGCGTTGGAATCGCCGCAAGCCTGGTATGGGCTGATCGTGGACGGCTTTCACGTGGCGCCGGCGATGTTGCGGCTGGCGCTTCGCGGCGCAGGCCATCCAATCCTGGCGACCGACGCCATGCCTCCGGTCGGCGGTACGCGAGTGTCTTTCAAGCTCGCCGGCAAAACCATCGTCGCGCGCGATGGCCGCTGCACGAGAGAGCCGGACGGGACGTTGGCCGGCGCCTGCCTCGACATGGCCGGCGCGGTCCGCAATTGCGTCCGCTTGCTGAGCGTCCCGCTTACTGACGCGTTACGCTTTGCGTCGGCCAATCCGGCGGAATTTCTCGGTCTTGGTCAGGAGCTCGGCAGACTCGCGCCCGGTTTCCGCGCCGACATGGTGGCGTTTGACGGCGACACGATCGAGGTGCTCGATACTTGGGTCGCCGGCGCCGATTTTACCAATCGCGACCGCGGCGTGGGAGGCCGAGTTTATTTGGTCTAAGTCAATTGACTTGGTCCCATAGACCTAAATAGCGTTGGCGTGCAAACGTTAGCGCCATTCGCCGCGCTGGGAAAATGTCGCCTGTGCAGTGGGCGGGAGGAAACTTGCATGGGCGCGGTGTCCAGTCTCGATGTGCGTCGTATGGCGACCCGCATCCGTCTTCACGCCGTCCAGATGATTGCCATCCAGGGCTTCGGCTATCTCGGCCAGGCTCTGTCTTCTGCGGAAATCCTTGCGGTATTGTTTGGCGGCATTCTTCGCTTGGGCTGGGATCGCTTCATCATATCACCCGGCCATTACGTCATCGGCGTCTATGCAGCGGCCGTTGAGGTTGGGCTCCTCAAAGCCGATCACCTTGCGAGTTACGGCCGGGACGGAGCGCTGTTGGAAGCAATTGGCACGGAGCGTACTCCCGTTGCCGACCTGGTATGCGGATCGTTGGGCCAAGGCTTGTCCGGCGCTATCGGCTTTGCGCTCGCGTCTCGATTAGCCGGCGACGATCGCATCACTTACGCGCTTCTCAGCGACGGCGAAATGGAAGAAGGGCAAGTCTGGGAGGCGGCCATGTTTGCGTCGCACCACCGCCACCGCATGGGACAATTGACCGTCGTCATCGATGCCAACAACTCACAGGTCGATGGGTCGGTATCGTCGGTAACCACGATCGAGCCTTTAGCAGAGAAGTGGACGTCGTTTGGCTGGCGTGTTGCCGATGTCGACGGTCACGACATCGATGCTCTGTCGACTGCCTTTAGCAGTCGTTCCCACGACGCCGAGCCACTTGTCGTCATCGCGCGTACGGACATCCTTGGGCGCGTACGCTCGATCCCTCCGACCGTTGATGGTCATTTTATTAAGCTGGACGATGCACTGCGGCGCGCCTTGACCGCCGAATTGGAGGCCGCCCTTGTATGAGCCGCCGTATCGGACCGTTCTCAAGCCATATGGCGAGGCGTTGCTGGCTTTGGCCTATAAACGTCGAGACATTGTGTGCCTTGGCGCGGACCTGACCCGCCAGACCGAGACCGACATTTTCCGCGACGCACTTCCCGACCGCTTCATCAATGTCGGAATGGCTGAAGCGAACATGATCGGCATCGCAGGCGGTCTCGCGCGCGCTGGCCACGTGGTGTTCGTCAATACGTTTGGCGTGTTCTGCACGCGACGCTGTTACGATCAGATCGCGATGTCGGTCGCTTATCCGAACCTCAACGTAAAGATCGTCGGTTTTATGCCGGGCTTGTCCAGTCCCGGCGGACCCAGTCATCAGGCCATCGAGGATGTGGCACTGATGCGCGCACTACCGAACATGACCGTTGTGGATCCTGCTGATGCCACCGAAGTTACGCAATCGGTCGCTGCGATCGTTGATCATCCCGGGCCGGTCTATCTACGCCTCAAACGCGGTGAGAACCCGGTGATTTTTGCAGACGATCACAAGCTCGATCTCACGAAAGCCCAGGTATTGAGGGGGCCGCAGCGCAGCGACGTCTGCATTATCGCGGCCGGCATGATGATCCCCGCCGCTCTCGCGGCCGCAAACACACTTGAACAAAACGGCTTAAACACAACCGTGATCAATACGCCAGTGATCAAGCCTCTGGATGCGCAAACTATCGTCGCTGCGGCGCGACAAAGCCGAATCGTGATTACCGCGGAGAACCACACTGTCATCGGCGGATTGGGTTCCGCAGTCGCCGAAGCCTTAGCCGAGGCTGCGGTCGGCGTGTCGTTGCGCCGTATCGGCATCGCCGACGTATTTGCAGAATCGGGTAGCCGAGAGTTTTTGTTCGACCGATACGGCCTCAGCACGCAACATATCGTCGCCGCAGCCTGGAACGGTCTCGCGATCAACCGGCCGGCGCCGGTTGTACCCACCGTCGAAACACCCGCTGGTAGCTACGCCCCGGTCTGACATCAATCGGATAATGATAAGACCTGCGGGCGCGAACCATTCACTCGCGAGTTAGTCGAAATTGTTGCGCTTTCCTTTGCGCACGTAGGCGACGACGTCGCTGATGTGCTTGCGGCCATGCGCCGGCGCGTTCTTGGCGAGGTGGGCGAACATCTGGATCGCAAAGCCGCCATCCAGGCTGTCGGTGATCTGCCGGCGCCATGGTCGCCGCACGATCTGGGTCGTCATCCGCCGCGTCGTGCGCGGCTGGGTCATAATGTGATCGGCGATCTTGTAAGCGCGCTCGATCAGCTTCTCGCGCGGGTGGATTTCGTTGATCATGCCATATTCCAGCGCGGTCTTGGCATCGATCGCCTGCCCGGTGAGCAGCGCATAAGCGGCGCGCTTGACCCCGAGCAATTCCTGAAAACAGCTGTGGATGCCGTCGCCGGGCACCGAACCGATGTCGTAGTGCAGATCGTAAATGATCGCGTCTTCGGCAGCGATCGTGATGTCGCACATCAGGCACATTTCGGTATGGAAACCCGAGCCGTTGATCACGCCGATGGTCGGAATTTCCAGATCGTTGACCAGCGAGCTGACGTTGATGCGGCCGTCTTTGTAAGCGTATTCGTAAGCCCAATAGGCGAGATCGTCCTGCTCCAGCTTGAAGCCTTCCGGATCGGCATCCATCATGAATTCTTCGCCCGATCCGGTGAAGATCATGATCTCGTTTTCGGGATCGGCGCCAACGGTCTTGAACATCTGGCCGACGGAGCGGTGGTTTTCGACGCTGAGCTGGATCGGTCCGTCCTTGGTGTGGGCCTGCACCAGAATGACGCCGTCGGGCCGTCGCTCCATCTTGTAGAAATTCTTGAAGCGCTCCTTGTATTCCTCGAATTTCGGTGGCGAGACAAAATTATTGAGCGACATATCTGCACTCCCTCTCAGACCGCGGCCGCGACGCGCTGGACCTGAAGAAACCTGGCGACGATCGGCTTGAGCACATCGAGCCTCTCGACCTGCGGGACGTGGCCGCAATCCTTGACGATCTCGACCCGTGAATTGGCGATCCGCGCGGCGAATTCCTTAGCATAGGCCGAAGACACCAGCGCGTCGTCCTCGCCCCAGACGATGAGCGTATCCGCTTTGATGCGGTGGATGCGCCTTTTCAGACCCTTATCCGGTATCGGCCAGACGAACTTGCCAGTAGCGCCGAGCGCCCAAACGAGGTCTGCAATAGCGGTCGCCGCCTCAGCAGGATCGTCCGGCATTTGCAAGGCCTGCTTCACCGGCTCCGACGACAGATCCTTGTACAGCGTGGCGACTAATTTTTCCGGCGGCATCAACATATAGGGAGCGACCGGAATATCCTCTCGCCATAGCCCGATCGGGTCGAGCAGAATCAGCTTGCTGATGCGATCCGGACGATGCGCGGCAAGCTCGCACGCCATCATGCCTCCGAACGAAGTTCCGATGACCGGCACCGATCGCAGGTTAAGCGCATCGAAGATTTCGTCGTAGATCAGCACCAGGTCCCACAGGCTTTCGACTCCATATATCGAGTCACGCGCAGTCTCGCCGGTACCGGGATGATGCGGCGCGTAAACCGTGAAGCTTTCGGTGAGCCACTCGACGAACGGGTCCCAGATCGGACCACCAGCCGCGTGCAGATAGACGAGCGGCGGACCGCCGCCGCCGACCCTTACCTTGGCCTCGAAATCACAATGGCGGATCGGGATCGTTCGGATATTGGGCGTAGCCATGTTTTAGATCCAACTTGTTGCTGGCATTCGTTCGCGGCGGGAGTTGGTCGAATAAACTTAGGCGGTTGCCATTTCGCGCTGGCGCACCGGACGTTGGCGCAGCTTCTTCGGCCACCAATGGTTCTCCCACTGCTTGTCCTCCCAGATCCTCTGCAGATGCGGCAGCACCTCGCGCCCGAACAGCTCGATGTTCTTCTTGGCCTGGGCGTGCGGCATCGAGCCGAATTGCAGTGCGACCATCAGATGGCCGACGTTGAGGCGCTTTGCCATATCGGCAAGCTTCTCGCGCACCGTCGCCGGGCTGCCGACCACGACGAACTCCTTGTCGATCATGTCCTTGGCCTTGAGCGGCTTGAGCTCAATCGACAGGTCGCCGAATTGCAGGAAGTTCTTGCCGTTTTTCAGAATGTTCAACAGGCTCTTGTAGTCCGAATAGCCGGGCGGAGCGATCTGGTACGTCGGCTGATGCAGCAGTTTGTGATAGAAATATTCGACATGCTTGGCGTACTGTTCCTCCGCTGCGCGATCTGTTTCAGCAACGGCCACGATCTGGAGAAATGATGCGCGATATGGATTGGCGTCTTTACCCTTCGCAGCCGCGCGTTCCCAGAACCGGTCCATGACGTTGTCAGCCGATTTGCCGCCGAAGTAGCTCAGATACGCGTATGGCAGATTGCGGTCGTGGCAATAATCCCAGGTCGAGGAGCTGGCAGCGCCTGGTACCAATAGCGGCGGATGCGGATCCTGCACCGGCCGCGGCCACAGGTTGACTTTCGGCAGCTGATAATATTTGCCGTTCCAGGCGAAGAATTCTTTCGCGGTCCACGCCTTGAGCATGAGGTCGATGGCTTCGCGCCAGCGCTCGCGCTGGTCCATCGGCGTCACCCCATAGCTGATATTGGCGTCGCAACCGAGACCGAGCGGCACGCCGGCGACCAGCCTCCCGCCGCTGATGCAGTCGAGCACCGCATATTCCTCGGCGATGCGGATCGGCGGCGACGTGGCGGCGACCGTGGCGCCAAGCTGCACCAGCGCGACGTTCTCCAGCCCCTGATCGCGGGTCATCTTGGCCAGGATGGCGCCGAACAGATTAGGATTGCACATGAACCCGTAAGGGTTCTGGTGATGCTCGTTGGTACCGATGCCGTCGAAGCCGAGCTTCGCCGCCAGCATTAATTCGTCGATCGACCAGTTGTAAACGTCGGTGACCTTGTTGGCGTCGCCATATTCCCACCACGGCGCATCAACCCAGGCCGATGCGAGGTCCCCGGGAAAACTCTCCGGCAGATCACGATAGGGCATGAAATGAAACATCGTGACCTTCATGGGCCTTTCCTCCATTTGCGATCTTGTTCAACCCGAGATTAACCACACGCTCGGGGCGAGCCTTATTGGCTCCGTTTGGGAACCTTAACAGGCCGCCTTGTGGGCCAGCAAGTTCCCGTCCGGGACCGCGTGCCGCGGCCCGCGGAACCTTACGGCGCCCGCGACGCGACAACGGCTGAGGCAAGCCATTCATCCGGCAACGTCAGTGCCGGGTAAACGAAACCGGGAAATTTTCCGCAGTCGCGGGAAGCGCCAGGCCGCTATCGCCGCCGTCGCGCTATATGAGCGCACGCAGGCGGAGCGGCTCTTATCAGCAGAGAACACCTGCCGTTGCAGCAGTTCTGCGCACGCGCGCAATTTGAATCAAAATTGAGCAGTTAAATTTTAGCGGAAGTTAAGCGCGATATCGCCGGAGATTTTCTCGATTGTTTAGACGGTTTTACTTCAAATTGCAGCACTCAACTTAGCGGCCGCGAAAAAGCTTTATGAGAAACGTGACCCCAAGAAGACGGGAGAGGGGTCATGACTTCGGGTGCCAATAATTCGCGCACCAAGGTGTTTGTCAGGCGCAGTGCTGCCGCGACCATAATCGCGCTCGCCGCGCTGGCGATGCCGACCGCGGGCAGCGCCGACGAACGGCCGTTATTCATTTCGCTTGGCGAAGCTGCGAAAGCGCCGATCGGCTGGGTCGAGTTTTGCATCGAATACGATCCGGAATGCAAAACCACGCCATCGCAGCCGCGCGACGTGATGCTGTCCGCCCAAGCGTGGAAAGACCTCGATCGCGTCAATCTCTGGGTCAACAGCCACGTCAAGCCGATGACCGACATGGAGCATTGGGGCGTGGTCGAGCGCTGGAACTATCCCGACGACGGCTACGGCGACTGCGAAGACTATGTGCTGCTCAAGCGCCGGATGCTGATGCAAGCCGGTTGGCCGCGCGAGGCTCTGCTGATCACGGTGGTGCGCGACAATCGCGGCGACGGACACGCTATCCTCACCGTGAAGACCGACAAGGGCGAGTACGTCCTCGACAACCAGAACGATCAGATCTTGCTGTGGTCTGACACCGGCTACCGCTTCGTCAAACGCCAGTCGCAGGCCGATCCCAATGTGTGGATCGGACTCGGCGAACCGCACCCGGCATCGGCAACCGCAGCCGCGCGCTGACGATCTGAAAGGAGTTTGCGACCCCGGTCACATCCCCACCCCTCCCCGTCCCCAGACCGGGTTCGCGCGGCCGGCTCTCCCCCAGGAGCCGGCCGCACCTTTTTGGTAATCGAAACACCCGCCTCTATGAACTTACCTCGCGTTTCGCATAGCTGTTTGTTGCTGCGCGCATAGCTGTCTAACAAAGATCAAAACTGAGGCAGTTTGAACGCGTTTGTGAGTTGTCTCCGGCGATGAGACCGTTATGGTGCAACGCACAGCGGAAGTTTTCCGCTCAGGGGTGACGTACGGACTATCCACGGCGATGACCGTGGATGGGAACTGGGGAAGCGGTGCTGCCGAATGACTGCGATCGTCCGGATCGCCCTGCGGCGTCCTTACACCTTCGTCGTCCTCGCTCTCCTCCTGCTGCTCATCGGGCCGCTCGCGGCTTGGCGTACGCCCGTCGATATCTTCCCGGAAATACGCATCCCGGTCATCGCCGCGATCTGGCGCTACACCGGCTTGCCGCCGCAAGAAATGGCTGGCCGCATGGTGACTCAGTTCCAGCGCGCCCTGACCACCACCGTCAACGACATCGAGCACATCGAAGCGAATTCCTACACCGGCACCGGCATCGTCAAGGTGTTCTTCCAGCAAGGTGCCGACATCCGCACCGCCAACGCGCAGGTCACCGCGATCTCGCAGACCCTGCTCAGACAGATGCCGCCCGGCACCGTGCCGCCGCTTATTCTGAACTACAACGCTTCGACCGTTCCGATTATTCAGCTCGCGTTGTCGGGCAAAGGCCTGCCTGAGCAAACGCTGTTCGACCTTGGCCTCAACTTCGTGCGCGTTCCGGTCGTCACCGTCCCGGGCGCGGCCATGCCGTATCCCTTTGGCGGCAAATTTCGTCAGGTTCAGATCGACATCGACCCGGAGGCGATGCGAGCGCGCGGTTTATCCGGCCAGGATGTTGCCAACGCGCTGGCCGCCCAGAACCTGATCGTTCCCGTCGGCACTGAGAAAATCGGCACTTTTGAGTATGCGATCAATCTCAATGACGCCCCTTCGGTGATCGCCGAACTGGGCGACCTGCCGATCAAAGCCGTCAACGGCGCGATGGTCTATATCCATGACGTGGCCCATGTGCGCGACGGCAGTCCGCCGCAGACCAATATTGTTCACGTCGATGGTAACCGCTCGGTGTTGATGTTCGTGCTGAAGAACGGTGCGGCGTCAACGCTCGCGATCATCGATGGCGTGAAGAAAAAAGTGCAGGAGATGAAAAAGACCCTGCCGAGCAACCTTGTGCTCACGGCGATTGGCGACCAGTCGATCTTTATCAACGCGGCAATTGGCGGCGTCATCCGCGAGGGCGTAATTGCGGCCGCACTCACCAGCCTGATGATTCTGCTGTTTCTCGGCAGCTTCCGCTCGACTCTGATCATCGCGACATCGATTCCGCTCTCGGTGCTCGGTTCGATCACGACGCTCTGGGCGCTGGGCGAAACGCTCAACATCATGACTCTCGGCGGCCTCGCGCTTGCCGTCGGCATTCTCGTAGACGAGGCGACCGTCACGATCGAGAACATCAACTGGCACCTCGAACAAGGCAAGGAAGTGGAGACAGCGATTCTCGACGGCGCCGAACAGATCGTGACGCCGGCGTTCGTTTCGCTGTTGTGCATTTGCATCGTGTTCGTGCCGATGTTCTTTTTGAGCGGCGTGCCGCACTTCCTGTTCGTGCCGCTCGCCGAAGCGGTGATATCGGCGATGGTCTGGTCGTTCATCCTGTCGCGCACGCTGGTGCCGACGATGGCGAAATACATGCTGCGCCGCCACCAGCCGCACACCGACATGCATGGCCTTAACGGTCCGCTGCCGCCGTCGCGCAATCCCTTGGTCCGCATCCAGCGCGGTTTCGAGGCCGGCTTTGAGCGGACCCGCCTCGCCTATCGCGAGCTTTTGACGATGGCGCTGCACCATCGGGTAGTTTTCGTGACCTGCTTTCTTGCCTTCGTGTTCGGCTCGTTTGTGCTCGCGCCCTATCTCGGGCGCGATTTCTTTCCGTCGGTCGACGGCGGCCGAATTCTCATGCATGTGCGTTCGCATATCGGCACCCGCGTCGAGGAGAACGCCCGCGAGTTTGCCGAAATCGAGAAGGTCGTCCGGCAGGTCATCCCGCCGGAGGAGCTGGAAACGCTGGTTGACAACATCGGCTTTCCGGTCAGCGGCATCAACATGACCTACAACAACACCGGCACCATCGGCTCGCAGGACGGTGAAATCCAGATCGGTTTGAGCGAGGGTCACCGGCCCACGGCCGAATACGTCCGCACCCTGCGCGAAGAATTACCGGCTCGCTTCCCCGGCACGACATTTTCGTTCTTGCCGGCCGACATCATTAGCCAAATTCTCAATTTCGGCGCGCCGGCGCCTATCGAGGTGCAAATTCGCGGGCCCAAACTCGAAGAGAATTTCGCCTATGCCCAAGAGCTCTTGCGCCGGCTCAGGCACATTCCCGGCCTGGTCGATGCGCGTATCCAGCAATCGCTCAGTGCGCCCGGCTTCAACGTCGATGTTGATCGCACGCGCGCGCAATATGTCGGCATCGCCGAGCGCGACGTGACTAACAGCATGGTCGTGAACCTCGCCGGCTCTGACCAGGTGCAACCGACGTTCTTCCTCAATCCCGATAACGGCGTCAATTATTCAATCGTCATGCAGACGCCGCAATACCAGGTCGATTCCTTGAACGCGCTGCGTAACCTGCCGATTACCGCACCGGGCGCGGCCCCGCAAATATTGGGCGCCATCGCCGACATCAAACGTGTGGCGGTCCCCGCCGTATATTCGCAGTACAACATTCAGCCAGTGATCCAGCTTTACGGCACGACCCAGGGCCGCGATCTCGGCGCCGTGGCTGCCGACGTACAGAAAACCCTGGACGAAACCGCCAAGGATGCGCCGAAGACCGCGGATGTAACAATGCTCGGACAGGTCAAGACCATGAACGACGCCTTCAACGGCCTCATCTTCGGTTTGGCCGCCGCCGTCGTGCTGATCTACCTCCTGATCGTGGTGAACTTCCAATCCTGGGCCGATCCGTTCGTGATCATCACGGCATTGCCGGCAGCACTCGCCGGCATTGTGTGGATGCTCTTCGCCACCGGTACAACGCTCTCAGTTCCTGCACTTACCGGGGCCATCATGTGCATGGGTGTTGCGACAGCCAACAGCGTCCTGGTCATCAGTTTCGCCAAGGAACGGCTTGAATATCAC